>DUSU01000053.1 GCA_012842425.1 Candidatus Fermentithermobacillaceae bacterium
CCTCACCGACTTGGTCAAACTGCTCAAACGGTGATCACCGCCTAGGTCCCTGCGCAAGGTGTGGTTAGCGTTCAGGCCGGATTACCGGGATGCTCTTCATACTCGCGAGTAAACGGAGCAAAGAGAAGGAGCCCATAAAGGGCTCCTTTCCTCTGGTCTCTACTCAGCGCCTTTCTACTCTGCGGGAATCCTCAGCACTTGCGATCCCTGCAGAACTCCCAATCCTCGCAGGCTGCGTTGTTGATGGTGACGCAGTCGGTGATGATCACATAGATCACCAGGCCAGGAGCTGCGCAGTCTTCGTCTCCCCGGCACTTCTGCACGACCTCGTTCTTCGCTGCGCGCGATACCCCAAGAGCGTCCAAAACCGCCTGAACAGTATCCATCTCGGGCACCCTATACACCTCCCTCAAGTCGACTCCGATTCGTAAACAGATTATGTTAAGTCATTCTGTTGTGTGAGTGCGCTTCGGGCAAATGCGGTGCCTGTTCGGACTAGTGGTACGGGCGGCCGGGAGGGAACCGGGAGAGGAACTGGGCAAGCCACGTGGGCTCTATCTTGGCGTACTGGATGAGGGAAGCCATGCGCGAGACCAGCTCGTCGCTGATTATGTGCTCTATCCGTTCGGTGTCCTTCAGAGTGTTCTCGCTTACTCCGAGCAGCCTGAGGAACGATTCGATCAGGTTATGGCGTTCCAGAAGCTGCTTGCCCACTGAGAACCCCTGTGGCGTGAGCTCAATCGTGCCGTATTTCTCGTAGCAGACATAACCTTGATCGTGAAGGCGCTGGGCCATCCTTGTCGCCGACGGGGGCTGGACGTTGAGGGCCGAAGATAGGTCTCCCAGCCTCACCGGTTTGCCGTCGCCGGAGAGCCTAAAGAGCATCTCAAGGTAATCTTCCATGCTGGGAGTTAGGTCCTGCTCTTCTTCTTGCAGGGAGTACCCCCGGAAGGTCCGAAACTCTTCGTCGTGGCCGGTCACGGATGTCACCTCCGGGGCGAGATTCGCCCTGGCGTTTCCAGTGCATTCTATGCGCGGGAAGGGGCCGCGATAAGCGTCAAATCGTGATGATTGAGGCGGTTTACTCTCCCAATTTCAGGGCTTTCATGGTATATTACCTGCAATCGTTTGGGGCAGGGAGGATTCCATATGGCCACACGGGATTACAATCACTCCGAAGTCGAAAAAAAGTGGCAGGACATCTGGGAGAAAGAGGGCGCTTTCAAGGCTTCTCCCGACAAGTCCAAACCAAAGTACTACGCACTCATTGAGTTCCCATATCCCTCAGGCGAAGGACTCCATGTCGGACATCCCCGGAGCAACACCGCTCTTGACATAATCGCGCGCAAGAGAAGGATGGAGGGATACAACGTCCTCTACCCGATCGGGTACGACGCCTTTGGCCTTCCGACAGAAAACTACGCCATTAAGAACAAGATTCACCCGCGGATCGTAACCGAAACTAACATAGCCCGTTTCAGGAACCAGCTTAAGTCCTTAGGGTTCTCTTTTGACTGGTCGAGGGAAGTGAACACGTCGGATCCCTATTACTACAAGTGGACCCAATGGATCTTCCTGAAACTCTACGAGCACGGACTCGCTTACAAAGCCGAGATCCCGATTAACTGGTGCACCTCGTGCAAGATCGGCCTCGCCAACGAAGAGGTTGTCGGCGGCGTTTGCGAGCGCTGCGGCGGAGAGGTGGTAAGGAAGGTCAAGAGCCAGTGGATGCTCAAGATCACCGAGTACGCCCAAAGGCTCCTGGACGACCTGGACAAGGTTGAGTACCTGGAGAAAATCAAGACCCAGCAGCGGAACTGGATAGGCCGTTCGGAAGGGGCCGAAGTGGACTTTGCCGTATCCGGCACGGACAAGAAGATAAGGGTCTTCACCACCAGGCCGGACACGCTGTTCGGCGCCACCTATATGGTACTCGCGCCCGAACACCATCTGGTCGACGAAGAACGGGGCCGGATCACGAACTGGGACGAGGTGGTCGCGTACCGAGAAATGGCCGCCAGGAAGTCTGATTTCGAGCGTACCGAACTGGCGAAGGAAAAGACTGGCGTTCCGCTCAGAGGCCTGAACGCGATAAATCCGGCCACGGGCAAGGAGATCCCGGTCTGGATATCGGACTACGTACTCATGTCCTACGGCACGGGCGCCATCATGGCAGTACCCGGCCACGATTCCCGCGACTGGGAGTTTGCCAAGAAGTTCAACCTGCCCATTGTCGAGGTTGTTAAGGGTGGGGACGTGGAGAAAGAGGCCTTTGTCGATACCGAGTCGGGTATCCTTGTGAACTCCGGCTTCCTGAACGGGCTCAGCGTACCCGACGCAATTGAGACCATGATCAACTGGCTGGAGAAGCAGGGGACCGGTACCCGCAAGGTCCACTACAAACTCAGGGACTGGGTGTTCTCGCGGCAGCATTACTGGGGAGAACCGATCCCGCTTGTGTACTGCGAGAAGTGTGGGTGGGTGCCTGTCCCTGAAGAGGAACTCCCGGTGCTGCTCCCCGATGTTGAGGAGTACGTCCCCAACGAAGAAGGCGAGTCGCCGCTCGCGAACATCCCGGAATGGGTCAATACCACATGTCCCAAGTGCGGCGCTCCGGCCAAGCGCGAAACCGACACGATGCCCAACTGGGCGGGGTCGTCGTGGTACTTCCTCCGCTACTGCGACCCGCACAACGATAATGAGATGGCTTCTATGGAGGAACTGCGCTATTGGATGCCGGTGGACTGGTATAACGGCGGAATGGAGCACACCACGCTACACCTTCTGTACTCCCGGTTCTGGCACAAGTTCCTCTACGATATCGGCTATGTCCCGACTCCCGAGCCATACAAGAAGCGGACTTCTCACGGGATGATCCTGGGCGAGAACGGCGAGAAGATGTCCAAGTCGCGCGGGAACGTCATAAACCCGGACGACATTGTGAGGGAAGTAGGTGCCGATTCTTTCAGGGTCTACGAGATGTTCATCGGCGCCTTCGACCAGGCTATCCCGTGGTCGCAGCAAGGGCTTAAAGGCTGCCGCCGGTTCCTGGAGAGGGTGTGGCGCCTGCAAGACCTGCTTGTGAGGGGAGAGGGCTTCTCGCCCGAGTTCGAGGTGACCATGCACAAGCTAACTAAGAAGGTAAGCCTCGACTACGAGAGGATGAAGTTCAACACGGCAGTCGCGGCCATGATGGAGGTCACAAACCGGTTCCACGAGGCGGGCAAGGTGACACGCGGTGAGTTCAAGCGGCTCCTTCACCTACTGAACCCCGTTGCTCCGCACATAACGGAGGAACTCTGGGAAATCGTGGGCTTTGGGAAGCCCATTTACAAACAGAGCTGGCCGACCTGGGACGAGGAGAAGACCGTGGAGGATACGGTCGAGATCGCCGTCCAGGTTAACGGGAAAGTCCGCGCCGTGGTCGCGGTCTCAAGGGAAGCTTCTCAAGATGAGGCGCGTGAGGCGGTCATGGCTGAAGAAGCGGTTACCAAGCATCTGGAAGGGAAGACGGTCGTCAAGGAAGTGTACATCCCCCAGAAGATCTACAGCATAGTGGTGAAGTAACCGGTGCGGTAAATGGTGGAGCACAGTTTAGTAAGGACAGTGTACGGAGGTCGCCCTGCAGTCTGCGGGCGACCTCCTCGTCATCTCCCCATCCTTGCCACTGCTTTTGTATTCGGGTTTATCCTCGCTCCATCTTCAGTCTTACGCTGGGTCTATGTCCTGAATGTCTGCTCCCTGCGAGGTCCTACCGAGACCCACTTCACTTTGACTCCGGTCTCTCGTTCCACCATCTCTATGTAGTCCCGCGCCTCCTGGGGAAGGTCCCCGAGGCTTCGGGCCGAGGATATGTCTGACTTCCACCCGGGCATGGTCTTGAACACGGGTTTAGCCTTCCTGACGAGCGCCGTCGCAGGGAAGTCCGAAGTAATGCGTCCATCTATCTCATAAGCCACGCAGACGGGGATGTTCTCTAGGTATCCAAGGACATCGAGGTTCGTTACGGCAAGCGCAGTGGCTCCCTGAACGGCGCAGCCGTACCTTGTCGCCACGGCATCGAACCACCCGACTCTCCTCGGGCGTCCCGTTTTGGCGCCGTACTCTCCGGCGTCGCCTCCGCGTCTCCGGAGCTCTTCGCCCTCTTCTCCGGTGAGCTCGGTGACGAAGGGGCCGGCGCCCACGCAGCTGGAGTACGCCTTGGTGACAGCCAGGACTTCGGTTATCGCGTAGGGAGGAAGCCCCGCCCCGATGGCAGCGTACCCAGCGATGGTCGATGATGACGTGGAGTAGGGATAGATGCCGTGGTCCGGGTCTCTAAGCGAACCGAGCTGGCCTTCCAGAAGGATGGATTTCCCCGCTTTCAGGGCGTCGGCGAACAGCCTCGTGGTATCTGTGACATACGGCTTTATGATTTCTGCCTGAACGCTGAGCTCCTCTACCAGGTCGTCGACTTTGAGCGCCGGCTTGTGGTAGAGATGCTCAAGCAGCACATTCTTGATCTCCAAGGCGTGAGCCACTCTAGCGCGAAGGAGGTCTTTATCGTAGAGCTCCGAAACCTGCAGGCCGATCTTGGCGTACTTGTCCGAGTAAAACGGAGCGATGCCGGATTTGGTCGAGCCGAACTGGCGGGCGCCGAGCCTTTCTTCCTCGTATTCGTCAAACATCTTGTGATAGGGCATGAGCACCTGGGCCCTGTCCGAGACGGCGATCTTCGGCATCGGGACGCTTCTCTGAACCAAGCTGTCGAGCTCTTCGGCGAACGCGCGGATATCCAGCGCTACGCCGGGGCCGATGACATTGACGACTCCGGGATAGAACACTCCGGAAGGGAGTAGATGCAGGGCGAACTTGCCGTAGTCGTTGATGACGGTGTGGCCCGCATTGCTTCCGCCCTGAAACCTCACAACGAAGTGGGAGTTCTCGGCAAGATAGTCCACCATCTTGCCCTTTCCTTCGTCTCCCCAGTTGGCTCCAACTACCGCTATAACGGCCATGATCCGGACCTCCTCCGAAGCTGTGGCTCATTACTTTGCCCATAGTCAGATCATAACCTAATTCCCAGGGCTTGTGCGAGAGTAGCCGCATACTGTCTAGCGTTCTGACCGTTTTCTTGCCGCAGGTTGGCCGCGGTATCCCAGAATCTCCTTGAGCTCATCGATCTCGGCCTGAAGGCGTGCCAGGCGGATCCTGGCCTCCTCCAGCTCGCGGTTTTTCTGTGATTCCTGGCGTTTCAGGTCGGTGGCGAACCCGATGGTGCTGATGAAGGTGCCCAGGATTGAAAGGAGGTTGCCCACCAGTTCGGCCATGTTGGGATCTATCCGTATCGTGGGAGGACCTCCCTTGCCGGGATGCTCATCGCTCATCAAGCATCACTCATCCACGCGCATCCATATGGTCGTAAGCGCGATGGTGACAATGAGGAGGATTACGCTTAGGACGATCACCGCGCCCCAACCCAAGATCTCCTCGTCATCTAGTTCGAAAGCCATAGCACCATCGCCTTTCTTTACCGGGCCGGTCTCACGGCCGTCTCTGGAAAAGGACCGGGATACTGCTGAGACCCATGGACCGGAGCGCACGGGCGTTAGTAAACGAACCGCCGCCTCGGAGAGTTCATCGTTATATGGTTATGTAGACCGACAAGGTATGTGTGAATGTTACAGGGAAGCTCCGGTGGAACCAAGAATAGGAGAGGTGTAGAATTCGACGGCATGCGGAGTACCCAAAACCTGAAGGTGCAGGAGGTAGGAAGGGACATGGCACAAGGACGTTCTCGGGCTTCCGTACTTCTGGAGGACGGACTTCTGTACGACGGACTTGGAAATCCACCGAAGAAAGGCTCCGTTCTCGTAGACGACGGTGGCAAGATTGTGGCCGTTGGAGAGATAAAGAGCGCTATCATTCCCGGGGATGCAGTTAGGGTGAATGCAAGAGGCCTCGCTGTTTGTCCCGGTTTCATCAATATCCACTCTCATTCCGATACCGACATGCTCGTGTATCCTGAATCGAAGACGCTGCTTAAGCAAGGGATTACCACCGAAGTGGTGGGCAACTGCGGGGGCGGGCCGGTAGATGCCTCCGATATCGAGGAAGATACCTGGCAGGAGATAGTGTCCGCCATGGTTGAAAAGGGCGCGCCGAACCCGCCGGTCAGGTGGACAAGCTTAAGAGGCTACCTGGACACGGCGAGCCTCGGAAGACCGGCCGCCAATGTCGCCGCCCTGTTCGGGCACGGTGATGTCCGCAGGAAGGTCTTGGGCGACCAAGAGGATGGCAAGCCCCTGGACGAGGAGCGCCGCCGGCAGGCATCGGTCATAGCCCGAAAGTACATGGAAGAAGGCGCTTTCGGGGTATCAAGCGGGCTCGAGTACGTGCCCGGGAGGTGCGCCGACGTTATGGAACTTGCTTCTGTGGCGGCACCTGTGGCTGAGTTCGGAGGATTCCACGCGTCGCACATCCGCAACGAGGGCCCGGAACTCCTTGAATCGGTTAGTGAGATCATCCGCGTCGCCGAGATCTCCGGCGTGAGGTCCGAAGTATCCCACCTCAAGGCCGTCGGCCCCGCCAACTGGGGGAAAGCGAAGGACGCCCTTGCCCTCCTGGATGAGGCGAACGAGCGCGGCCTTACCGTAACCGCTGACTTCTATCCCTATCTGGCTTCGTCAACCGGCCTCTCAATCGTCTTGCCCGACTGGGTGCTGGAGCGGGGGAACGTCCACGGCCTAAGTGTGCTTAAGAACCCGGAGCTCAGGCCCAAGGCGGTCCGGGAATCAGACGAGAGGACAGAGATCCAGGGCGGATGGGGCCGTGTGGTCATAACCGGAGTCCAGAAAACTGAAAACAAGTGGATGGAGGGGATGGACGTTGCCTCCATCGCCGCGAAAATGGGGAAGCACCCCGCCGAAGCCGCGGTGGACATCCTCATATCCGAAGATATGCGCGTACGGATAGCGCGCTTCGCCATGGATGAAGGCGATCTCATATACATCATGAGACATCCAAACACGTGCGTCGTAACTGACGGTTGGAACGGCGTTCCCGAGAAAGGCAAGACCCACCCGAGGTCAGTAGGCTCTTTCCCGAGAGTTATCGGTCATTATGCCAGGGACAAGGGCGTAATGTCTATGGAGGAAGCCATCCGCAAGTGCACGTCGCTGCCTGCCGCTAGGCTGGGCCTTAAGGACCGCGGAGTCCTCGCGCCCGGTTACTGGGCAGACCTTATCGTCTTTGACCCTGACACGATCATCGATAGGGCAACTTACGACAACCCGTGGCAATATCCCGAAGGCATCGAAGCGGTATACGTGAACGGGACCGCAGTCATTTTCGAAGGCGAGATGACGGGCGAAAGGCCCGGTATGGCTCTTCGTAGGGGCTGAGGGGCCCGCACCGTCCGGCCGAACCTAGTGCCCTGTTCGTCGCTCACGGAATATGACTTAGTGGGGTGATGGCAAATGAAGAAGGCGTTTTCGAAGGCCTTGAGTCGCGTCGTTTTGCCCGAGATACTGCTTCCTTCATTGCTCCTGGATGGCGGGTACAGGGTCCTGGGCGCCATAGTCGGCGCGAGCATATCGAGGAGATATCTTGAGGCTTCCGTGCCGCGGAGCGCCTTGGCGGGAGAAGCGCTGCTCGTAGCCCTGTTTGTGGTTCTTGCCGGGCCGGCGATCGTGAGCGGGATGTACGCCGTGAGCCGTGTAGTCGTGATGCAAGGTAGGGGGAAGCTCAGTGATTTCTGGTCGGGGCTGGGTACCTATTGGTGGAGGCTCGTCGGTCTCGGTCTTTTGGCCTCGCTCGCCATGACGGTAGTAGTGCTAGGCCTGGGCCTTGGCACAGGGACCTACAGCTTTGATCAGATACCGCCCATGGAAATGCTTCTCAAGCTGCAGGCGGGAGCCGTAATCTTCATTGCGGTCTACGTCTTCGCAAGATATCTGATGGCTCCGGTGATCCCGGCAATGGTCATTGAACAAGTGCCCGCCATGAAGTCGATCGAACTGGGCGCGAAGTTCGCCTGGAGAAACCCGGGCATCCTGGTGCCGGCAGTAGCGGCCGATCTTGCGGTGAGCTGGGTACTCCAGCAGGTGAACTCCGCTACAACCAAGGTACTGGACTACCAGTTTGCGCTAACTGTTGGAAGGTTACTGCCGAACCTTATGGTGACACTGCTTATAGCCGTTGTCTCCGCCTTTTTCAGATTGCTCTATCTCGGCATCTACTACGACAATCTCCCGCTCCCGGTAGGAGTGATTACCCCGGATTGCTCTGCAGCGACCGGAGCTTTCTCGGACGCAATAGACGTTTCGGTCTCCCAGGAAACCGGCGGGTCCGAAGAAACTGAGGCGCCGGAAGAGGTTGGGGCACCGGGCGAAGCCGGGGAGCCCCAGCAGGCCGAGGATCCCGAAAGGAAAGAAGTGGCCGGACAGCCCGAAGAGAAGAAGGAGCCCGGAGAACCTGAAGAGGAATAGCCGGGCCTCCCGAGAGGTTAAAGAAAAAGGAAACGGCCCCCTTGCCGGGGGCCGCTTCCTTCTTACGGTATCTGGAGAGCTTAGTTCAGGAAACCGGAGTACTTGCCAATGATCTCCATGAGCGCTACCAGGCCCTTGACTGCCAGTCTCATCTTGTCGGGGATGAGGTTGCCGTCGTCGTCCGAGGTGCCCTGACCCGGCGAGATGAAGATGTTGCCGTCGTATGCGATGGTGGCGATGATGCCCATCTGGGCAAGTCCGACCTGGATGAGGTGCGACCCGGCATACATGTCTTCGATGGAGAAGATGGGGAAGCCCATGCCGTCCTTCCAAGTCTTCTCGTAGTTGACCTCCACGGTCATGCTGTTGTAGGACTTGGAGATCAGGAGGCCGCTTCTCAGTTTCGGGTTGGCCTTATCGAACTCGGAAGTCACGATGTCGTACAGCTCGTCGACTTGGCTGGTGTAGAACTTGGGATTGTCCCTCAGGTCCTTAAGGACCGCAACCTGCGTGAGCAGCGCTTCCTTACCGGGATCCATGGTCACGTACTGGGCCTTACCGTAGGACGCGGTGGTGCCGTACCTGTCGCCGTGCATACCGAGGGCGCGCCTCACGTTGACCATCACGTCTTCGCGCCCGATCACGAGACCCGAGGTAGCCGAACCGGTGGCTTTGTCCATGCTGTAGACGATAGCCGAGGCGCCCGACTTGGTGATGTCGTGTCCGACAAACGGGAGACCCCATGCGTTGTCAAGGACATAGGGGACGTTGAGCTTCTTGGCGAGGTCGCCGATTCCCTTCTGGATAACAGCGGCGCCGTCCGGCGTCTTGGCCCCGTAACCGTAACCCGGGGTATCGTAGGCGAGGGACGAAAAGCCCGCAACCATGGGGCCGTGCAACTGGGCGGCTTCTTCCATGGCCTTAACCGTGCCTTCGGCATCGACTTCGGTAAGAAGCGGCACCGGGAAGTACTTAATGCCGTGGTTGGGGTATTTGCCGCCCTTCATGGGGACGATCACCACGTCGAGGTTCTCAAGGCGCTTTCCGGAGAAGCCGAACTCGCCAGGAGTCGACCCTCTCTCAGCGAGTATCTCCTTGTACTTGGGCGGGAAGGGCCTGCCGTAACCGGCCTGGTGGTGCATGTGCTTCTCGAGCGGTACGAGATAGCGGGCGCGATAGTTGTCTCCGCGTCCGGTCATCGGCGCCGCGAACAGAGTATCGAAGGTCACCCACAGGCCGCCCTCGCAGGTGTTCACGGGGCAGACGTCGTAGTCGTCGCCGTATACGCTCTTCACGATCTCGCGGATCTCATCGACCAGTCTCGCAAGAGGAATGACCTGGGTCGCGCCTTTGTGGGCGGCTTCCAGGACGTTCTTCCTCATTGGAGCCGGGCACCCGGAGATGGCTCCGGTAAGTCCGATGTTCCCCTTTAGGTCTCCAACAATGCCCAGTTCTTCGGCGGCCTGTTTGGCCTCCGCGTAAATCTTCTGGGTGTTGGCCTGCAAGTGTTTGTACATCTGGAACTTGTACTTGAACTCCGGCACTAAAGTTCCTCCTCTCGAATTCCGGTCTCCTTAAGACCGCATGCGAAACATTATTTTGGTGTTAATTGATATGCCTCTCTCCTCGCCGGAACGCAAGTCGCCCCTTATGACGATGTTCATGTGGTTGGGGAAGTGGCTCATGTCGAACCCTACGAGCTCGCCGATCTCCTGTCCGTCGACAGAGACCTTGTCACCGGCCAAGAGGACTCCACCTGCCTGGAACTCCACAAACGCCAGGTAGGCGATGGCTTTGACTCGGTCACCGGGGGAAACTGGTTCCGGGGTCAGGATGAGCTCGTGCACTTCGCCTTTGGACACGGCTCGCGAAGGCTGGGGGATAAGTTCGAGCCCTCTATCGGCCACGGTTCCCCTCAGGACTGCAACGACCGCGCCTTCCAGAGGCACCTTGTCCACGTAGGCATTGGATGTAACTTTCTTGGTCGTGTATGGGTCGTTCTTTGCCACATATCTCACCTCTCTGGGCGCCTC
Source organism: Candidatus Fermentithermobacillaceae bacterium (assembly GCA_012842425.1). Taxonomy (GTDB): domain Bacteria; phylum Bacillota; class Sulfobacillia; order Fermentithermobacillales; family Fermentithermobacillaceae; genus UBA3951. The sequence goes on from DUSU01000053.1 coordinate 10,502, forward strand.
ATGTTGTGTTCGGCGACGATTGAGTGGTATCATTCATATGACCTATTCACCACTGATGAGCAGATCCCTTCATTTCGGCGAAGATAATCTGCGACTTTCCGTGGGAGGTGACGAACATCTCTTCGTATCAGAGCGACAATGCGTATCTTGCAGCCCTTCATGTAGTTGCGGAGTCGGAGGTTCCGGTAGGGGCGTGGTACCTGAGGAGAGCCCTGTCCGAACGGGGCATCAGGGTTTCCGAAGCGACATGCGGACGGCTCCTCAGGATGATGGAAGACGCGGGCCACGTCGAGGCCAAGAGCCGGAAAGGGAGAGTGTGCACCGCAAGAGGCCAGCGGGTGCTCCAGGAGTGGCAAGAGAGGCAGAAGCGTGACAGAAGCCAGTTTGCCTTTGTACAGAGCCTCAAGGTACACAACCCTGAAGAACTGATTGATGTCCTGATCGCCAGGAGGGCCCTGGAAGGCGAGGCCGCTGCTCTTGCCGCCGAAAACGCCACTCCTGAAGAGATCGGACGGCTCCGCAATATCATCAAGGCGCACGAAGAGGCCTTGGCAGCCATGAACTCAGGCGCCGAAGAAAACACCGATTTTCACTTGACTTTGGCGGAATCCAGCAGGAACAAAGTGATAGTGGCCGCCCTGGATGTCATCTACCGTCACCCGGATGTCATGACTTCCCTAGAGTACATCCGTGCCCACGCAGGGTCCCAGATGGCCGCGGACCATAACCCCATAATCAAGGCTGTAGAACAGAGAGACCCACATGCTGCGCGCGATGCCATGATCCAACACATTAACAACGTGATAGAGGACGTGAAAACGTACCTCCGAGCGTTGGCATCGGAGGGGGAATCAGGCTTTGACAGCGAGAGAGAAGATTCTGGACGCGTGTGATATTGAGACCTTCTTTGTGTGTGAAGACGCCGAAGAGGGAAAAAGATTGGGACTGGCTCTAATGAAGGAACTGGGGTTTGCCGACGCCGATGTGGTGTTCTCCGAGATGGCCGGGCCCGGCGCCCGCGTGAGGGTCAGGGGGTATGTGAACCGCCCGGGCAGCACCTACACCTGGCGGAATGAAGGGGGGCGGCATCCGTGACCGCTGATAACAGCCAAAAGATCCTCATCGTGCCCCTGGACCCCGTCCACGACGTAGGAGCGAAACTGATCGCGAGGACTTTGAGGGAGAGGGGCCACTCAGTAACGCTTCTCCAGCCCGACCTTTCGGTAGAAGAGGTAATATCGAGGGCCCGCCAGCTCCTGCCCGACTTCATAATGGTAAGCCGCACGATCAGCTATGACACGCCTGAGCTCCTGGCCAAGTTCGCGGACATGTGCGACGCGGCGGGACTTAGGTCCCACGCAAAACTCGTAGTTGGCGGCATGAGCATACGCAAGGAGATGGCCCAGGAACTGGGCTATGATGCCGGGTTCGGGCCTCAGACCACTTTGGAGGAAGTCGCAGATTACGTAGACGGAAAGGCCCACACCTCTCATGAGGCCTCCCACGGTGGGACAAAACCTGACCTTACGAGGGGCTACAAATACGACTTCGTAGATGCCGAGATTGGAGAGCTCTGCGTGGGGATCGCCCGGAGGCTAATCGATTGGGCATCCCAGAGAACGAGCCCCGGCATCGAGAGGGCGCATCTCCGGATGAAACTCGAGGAAGCGAGACTCTCCGGCGATGTCGCGCTGGCCAATGAGCTGCGCGGCCGCTACAGCGCCCTTACCGGCGGCGACGTCCGTAAGTGGTACGAGAGCGGCCAACCTATACCGCACACCAGGCCGCTTGCGCCTCACGAGGCAGCGGCTCTGGAGAATATGGATAACGGCGTTCCGGTCTCCTTGGTCTCACAGAAGCCCTTGGAACCCGTGAACGTTATAGTTCAGTACGGTACCGGTTGTCCGGTTATGGACGCGTACCATATCCGGCTTTCGCTTGGCTGGGGCGCAAAAGGCGCCGTGCACTTCGATCCTTCCTGGGGGGCCAGGACCGAAGGCCTTGCCGAGGGCACTCTGAGCCACCAGCATGACGGGACTGTGCTCACTCTGGAGAACTTGAGGCTCCTGAAGCGCGCCATCCACCCGGCCGCCCTGTGGCAAGTCAGGGCTCACCGGGGCCTGAACACCCCCGAGACCGTGGTGCTGGCTCATCTGGCGGGAGCCGACCTCACAAAGATCAACATCGTCTACGGTAGCCTGGGAGCAGGTACCGATCCCGCCAGGCTTGCGGTTGACGGCGTGGAGTGCCTCCGCCTCGCGGCGTCCCTTGGGCTCCCGTATGACGTGGTGACAAACGAAGAACTCTGTGGCGTGCCTGCTAGGAAAGCCTTCGCCGGAATGCTGGTTGTTGCCACGGCCGGCGTGCTCTTGGGCGGAAGGCCTATCCTGCAGCCACTTTTCGCCGACTCTCCGGAAGCCATGGTGTCAGGGTTTACCCAGGACAATCTCGTGGACTTCAACGCCGCCAAGATGATTGCCCTTAAGAGCATCATGAACGCCCCCATATGGCCTGGCGCTCCGGTAGGGTTCATGACCCAGACTCAAGACAGGTGCCAGTCGTCCACGATGACGGCCCTGCACGCTGCCCTCGCTCTCGGACTGGGTGCCGAGGCGGTGACCATCGCGTCGTCCGACGAGGCCTATGCAGGCGGGCCGATCTCGGCTCAGGCGAGGGTCGACACCCTGAAGTCGGTTGCGGCGTCCCTCAAGTTCTTTGGCTCCACCCGCATTGCTCCTACCGCCCGCGCAGAAAAGATGGCAGCCGATCTCAAGAAGGGGATCAAGGAGACTCTCGAGCGGGTCTACGAACGAGGTGACTTTGTGGCCGCCCTCTACGAGGGACTCCTCGGAGACAGGGAAGACGGAGCCTATCCGGGCCGCGCCGGAAGAGATACCGTTACCGCCAGGCAATGACCCGTCATTGACCTAAGCGGAACGTAGAGGACGCTTAAGACACACAAGACGCACAGAAGGTGGCCTTGAGTCATTGGGTAGGACCCTGGGGATAGCCGGAACTGCAAAGAACACAGGTAAGACCACCACCCTTCAGGCGGTGGTCCGTTTTCTGCGCCAGTCGGGTACGGGCGTGTATCTTACGAGCATAGGATATGACGGCGAGGAAGTTGACACCGTTACGGGTCTTCCAAAGCCGAAAGTCGTCGTCGAAGAAGGCGACATGGTAGCTACGGCGCTTCCTCTTCTGAGAGCCTCGCCTGCCAGGTTCACCCGGCTCGAGTTCACGGGCGTGGACTGCGCACTGGGCCCCGTGTATTCGGGGGTCGCTACCGGCCCCGGTAGGGTGGTCCTCGCGGGGCCCTTGAGCACGAAAGATGTCGCTGTTGTGCTGCGGGGCGCTCCTTCGGACCGCGTCGTATTGCTCGACGGAGCCTTCTCAAGGCTGGCGCCGATGGTCCTATCCGACGCCCTCATCCTGGCGACAGGAGCATCCAGGTCTCCCGATCCCAGGCGCATAGCGGCCGAGATGGAAGCCCTCTCTGCCGTGTTTGGGCTTCCCGAGCACAGGAACCCGTCGGGGCTTTCCCTAGGTTCCGCGGGGCAGGAACGGATGCCTTCTGACTCGGACTTCCTCCACTTCTCCGAGGGGCTCTTTGTGGAGGGACAGGACCAGGACGTCACTCTCCGTGTGGCCCATGTGCTGGGCCTCGACCCGAACAGGGTCGCTCCTGCGCCCGCCGGATCAAGCGATGGCAATGACGTAGCGGCCCGTCCGGTCACGGGCGGGGGACAGTGCGTCAGGCCCGCAGTCACGGTACAGATAGACGGCGTAGTGAATCCGTCTGTGTTCCTTTCCATGGCCGAAAAGGTGGGAGCGGTTGTAACCGGGAACGCGCAGGATCCGGGCTCCCAAAACCCCGGCGGAGCCATAGCGGGCAATCAGGTAGAGTTTGTCTTGGGCCACCCCGTGCACTTACTCCTGTCGGGAGACATTGCCGAATGGGTGGGAGCCCTGGAAAAGGCTCGTCGCAGGGGATTTCGGGTAAGCCTCAAGCGACGGACAGACCTCCTCGGGTTTACGGTGAACCCGTTTCGCCCCGTGTACGATCCCATACGGAATGCGTACACGGCCCTCTATGTCGACGCCGGCGCCTACCTGCAGGAGATCCGCAGCATGACGCGGGTCCGCTCCACGGATATCGTGTATGAGGGGACCCACGCCCTGGAATCGTGGCTGGTGGAGGCGGGGATCGCCGCCGGCTAGTCGGACATCACCTCTCGTATGGCTTTGACCAGGTACTCGTAGTCCTCAAAGGTGTTGTATGCCTGGGCCGAGACCCTTACGAGGCGCCTCTTGGCCGGTTGCCAGTTGATCACGGGTACCTCGATCCGGTAATCGGCGTAAAGCCTCTCCTGCAGGTTATCGAGGGACTTTCCTGAAGGCGCTTTCATCGGCTCTCCGAGGGGGAGTATCGGGGGAGCGGCCATAGACCCCAGCATGTGGTCGGGGCAAGGAGGCGGGCAATCAAATGCGCTGCACAGAAGGTCCTTGGCGCGGACCGCGAGGTTGTGGTTCCTTTCCATGAGCTCCCCTATGCCGCCCGAATAAAGCGAGCTCAGGTAGTCGATGCAGTCGCCTATTAGGACGTAGGGCGTGTAGTCATCCGTCCCCGTCCAGTCGAACTCAAGGAGCAGGAAGCTCTTGTCCGTCCTCGTTGAGTTAGCGCCGTGACTTATGACCAGCGGCCGTACCGATTTCCTCTTGTCTTCCCTTATATAAAGGAAGGCCGAACCTTTTGGCGCGCAGAGCCACTTGTGGCAGTTACCGGTGTAGTAGGCTACTCCCGTCTCCCTGAGATTGAGAGGGACCATGCCGGGGGCGTGGGCCCCGTCAACCATAACGTCTATACCCCTTGAGTTCAGTTCGGACACGATTTCGCCAACGGGGAAGATGAGGGCGGTCGGGCTGGTTATGTGGTCGATGAGGACGAACCTGGTCCTCTCCGTAACCGCGCTCAGGATGGCGTCTGTGATATCACCTTCCGACTTAACGGGGAAGGGGATATGGACGGTTACCACTTTGGCGCCCGTCTTCTTTGCCACGTGAATTGCTGCGTTGTTGCAGGCGTTGTATATGTGGTCGGTAACCAGTATCTCGTCTCCGGGTGACAGGTCCAGGGAGGAAAGCACCGTGTTTACGCCAGTCGTCGCGTTGGGCACAAAGACCACGCCCTCGGGATCAGCCCCTACCAGAGAGGCAAGCTTCCTCCTGGAGGAGTCGAGGAGGGCATCAAGTTCTCTCTGAAAATGCCTTACCGGCTGGCTTTCAATGTGGAGCCTCAACTGGTGCTGTTTTTCAATGATTGCTTTCGGCATGGCCCCGAAAGACCCGTGGTTTAGGAACGTAAATGTGTCGTCCAGATTCCAAAGGTGCTTCTTGGATTCGGGCTCTCCGTTTTTCACTTTGGCATCCTCCTTGATGTCACCGGACTCATACTGGCTTACCGGAGGTACATTGAGGAGTGATTCGGCAAATGATCTCGCAAACCTCTTGCAGAGGGAACAGACGGCGCGCAGGCGAACAAAGCACACAATGAAACCACACAACCAAAGCACCCGATTTTAGTTTGGGAGGAGTTCACGTGGGCGAGATGAGGGGGAAAGCGGTTATCGTTACGGGAGCCTCAAGCGGAATAGGAAGGGCATGCGTGCTCAAGTTCTTGGAGGCAGGATGTAAGGTGGCAGCGGTCGCCAGGAGGAAAAACCTTCTGGAATCACTTGTGACGGAGTCTTCGGGGCAATTGCTGCCCATCGCCGCCGACATCACCCTTCCGGGTGAGGCCGACCGTGTGATAGCCGAAACCGCTCAAGCTTTCGGCGGCATCGATGTCCTGGTGAATGCCGCAGGGGCCCTGAAGAGCGGGACAATAGAGACCACGACTCTGGATGACTGGGACGACCTCATGAACCTGAATGTCCGGGCGCCTTTCTACCTCATCCAAAAGGCTATGCCGTACCTAATTGAGAGAAAGGGAAATGTGGTCAACGTATCGAGCGTGAACGGCCTTAGGGCCTTTCCCGGCGTGCTCGCGTACTGCGTGAGCAAGGCCGCGATCGACCACCTCACGAGGTGCGTGGCCCTTGAGGTCGCCTCAAAAGGCGTGCGGGTCAACGCCGTCAACCCGGGGGTGACCTTGACGAACCTGCACAAGGCAAGCGGGATGAACGATGAGGCGTACCAGGCCTTCCTGGAGCGCAGCAAGACGACTCACCCCCTAGGCAGGGTGGGGACGCCCGAGGAAGTGGCCGACCTCATATTCTTCCTGGCCTCGCCTAAAGCCGGCTGGATAACGGGGGCCTGCTATCCCATAGACGGGGGAAGGGGCCAGACCTGCTTGAGGTAACCTCATAAGCGCACGCCGGGCGATACGGCATACAAGTGTGTGCGATGGGCCCGGTCGGCTCCCGCTACAGATGTTTGCTTATCATTGTAAAGTAGGCCTTGACACACCCGTGACCAAAGGCCTACTATATTTCTAAGGATTGTGAAAGCCATCACAAGGATTATCCGAGGTTGAATCAGAGGAGGCGATCACGTGGAGTTTGGCGCCCGCCTCAAAAGAATCCGGATGACTCAAGGCATTTCTGTGAGGGAGTTCGCAAGACGCGTCGGTGTATCAGGTTCATACATATCGCAACTTGAAAGCAATGAATGCAGGCCATCTTATTCAGTCCTCAAGAGAATCGCAGAACAGCTTGGCACAACCGTCAGCGTCCTCACCGAAGACAATCTTCCAGAAGAGTGGGTTGTGGTTAAGGCCAACGCCCGCCGGCGTCTTATCACCGGGTTCGAGGGTGTCGAGGTAGATTTAGTGGCTTTTCTCGGGCAAAGGGATAAATCGATGCAGTCGTGCTTCGTGCGGATGAAGCCGGGGTCCGAAGCCGTAGATCCCGTGTTCACCCACGAGAGGGAAGACATGATCTACGTTACCGAAGGCACCGTTATCATCCATTCTGACGGCCGAGAGTACGTGCTGTCCAAAGGCGACGTGGGTTACTTCAATTTCCAAAGCCCTGAAAGATTCACAAACCCGGGACCCGGCGACGCTACCTTCTTCTGGGTAGTCTCGCCGTCCAGGTAGCCCGGCGGAGGGATTAGCCGTGGTCACAATAACGGTCTGTGTAGGAAGTTCTTGCTTCCTCCGCGGTGCGTCGCAGGTGATAGAAGGTTTCCGCACTCTCATCGAAAGAGAAGCTCCGGGCCTCGTGGAACTAAAAGGCAGTTTTTGTATGGAGAGATGCGGCAACGGGGTGTCGGTCCAGATAGGTGACTGTATTTTTGCCGACGTCCGGGTAGAGGACGTGGAAAGCGTTTTCCGCGAGCATGTGCTGCCCGCTGTAGAAAAGAAGGCGGGGTGTGCCCCTAATGTCAATCATTGAGACAGTAAGGAGAAAGTGCAGGGACTGCTATAAGTGCTTGCGGGCCTGTCCTGTGAAAGCCATCAAGGTAGAGCGCGGACCGGGGCCATACGAAGTGCATGCCAGCGTACATGAGGACTTCTGCGTAAACTGCGGGACGTGTATAAGGGAATGTCCGCAGAAAGCGAAGAGGCCCAGGGTCGATACCGACAAGGTACGGGAGATCCTCCGGCGAGGCGACCGGGTGGCCGTAAGCCTTGCTCCGTCCTTCGCGGCAGTCATCGACCGCCCCTTACGTCTCATAACCGCCCTTCGCAAAGCGGGTTTCTGTACCGTTCAAGAGACCGCCTTGGGAGCCGAGATGGTGTCCCGGGCGCACATGAAGATCCTTGAGGAGTCAGGTCAGCCTTATATAGGGAGCGCCTGCCCTGCGGTGGTGGGCCTTGTCCAGAGGCACTACCCCGAGGCCATCAGATTTCTCGCGCCGGTCGTGTCGCCGGCTATCGCCCACGGGAGATATTTGAAGCGCGTCATGCCCGGGGTCAAGGTAGTCTTCATAGGACCCTGCGTGGCTAAGAAAGAGGAGATAGCCGATCCCGAGGTCCGGGGCGCGGTAGACATCGCGCTTACTTTCGAAGAGACTCTTGCCTGGCTTAATGAAGAAGGAATAAGGCTCGAAGAGTGCCAGGACGGCCAGTTTGACGGGCCGTTCCCATCGAGGGCGCGTCTTTTCCCCGCGGACGGAGGCCTCCTCAGGGCAACAGTTGACTGCGGCCTTCTCTCCAAGACCTACCTGTCGGTCTCGGGGATGGATGAGTCAATCGAGATGGTCCGGCATTTTCTATCGAGCCATGACGTGCCGCTCCTCGTGGACCTCTTGGGCTGCCCCGGAGGGTGTATAGCGGGGCCCTCCATCCCGTCCAAGAGAGACTTCTTCGAAAGGCGCAGGATGCTCATTGAGTACGAGAAGTCGGCACAGAGTAGTCCCGACGCAGCATCCGATTTCTACGAGAGCCTTCTTCCGTTCGAGGAGCTGAAGAGGTCTTTCAGAGACCTGAAGGTGCCTCTTGCCCGGCCTTCTGAGAAGCAGATACGGGAGATCCTCGAGCGGATCGGCAAGTACACTCCGGAAGACGAACTGAACTGCGGCTCGTGCGGATATTCCTCGTGCAGGGACAAGGCCATAGCGGTGTTCAACGGTATGGCCGACCCTGAGATGTGCATCCCCTACATGAGGCAGCGGGCGGAGTCCATGGCTAACGTCGTCGTCAACGCCACTCCCGACGGGGTTATAGTCACCACACCTGACGGGACCATCGTAGACGTGAACCTGGCGGCCGAAACGATGATCCGCAAGAAAAAGAAGGACGCCGTCGGCAAGCATATCTCCTCTATCATGGATGCGACCCTCTTCGAGGAAGCGGCAAGGACAATGGCGACTTCCCGTGGGGAGATCACGCTGAACGGCCTTGTCATAGACGAGCAAATCATATATGTGCCCGACCAGAAACTCCTGGTCGGTATTCTGATGGACATAACAGAAGAGCGCCGCCAGATGGAGGTCAGGAAGAGAGTGGCCGAAGAGGCCGTCGAGCGGGCCCGGCGGGTCATCGAAGAACAGATGGAGGTCGCTCAGAAGATCGCGGGTCTCCTCGGCGAGACCACGGCGGAGACAAAGATATCACTTACCACGCTCATGAACGTGATTGGAGAGGAGATGCCGTCAAGTGGGTCGACTAAAAGCGGAAGTGGCGGTAGCTCAGCTCACTAAACACGGCGAAGAGCTCTGCGGGGACTGCGTAGAAGTGGTCCAGGACGCCTCCACGCTGGTGGTCCTGTCCGACGGTCTCGGGAGTGGAGTCAAGGCGCACATCCTGGCCTCTATGACCTGCAAGATGATCTCTACCATGCTGCGCGGAGGTCTGCAGCTGGACGATGTGGTGGATTCCCTTTCAAAGACCCTGCCCGTCTGCGAAGTCAGGCACCTTGCATACAGCACCTTCTCCATCCTGCGGATTATGCCCGATAACTCGGCATATCTCGCCGAGTTCGATAACCCGGCAGTCTTTCTGGGGAGAGGACACGAGCTCTTGCCCCTTGAGCGGGAGAGCCGCGAGTACGCCGGCAGAATTGTGAAGGAGAGCCACTTCAACTTGCAAGACGGCGACTGGCTCGTGATGATAAGCGATGGCGTGCTCCACGCCGGGATCGGCGGCGTGTGGAACCTAGGCTGGGGTTGGGATAGGGTTGGCGATTACCTAAAGCGGGTTTCCGCTTGGGAGGAAGACGCCCGGTCTCTGGCCGATCAGCTGTTAGAAACTACGAAGAAACTCTACGCAGGTAAACCCGGTGACGACGCTACCGTGGTAGTCGTGAAGATAAGGGTCCCGCGGAGGCTGACCGTGCTCGCAGGTCCGCCCGAGAGAAGGTCCGACGACGCATATGTGGTGCGCAGGCTCATGGAAAGCCAGGGCAAGAAGGTTGTATGTGGGGGCACCACAAGCCTCATGGTCGGCCGCGAACTAGGCAGGCGGGTGGAGGTGGAACTGGGCTCGCTCAAGGATACGACACCTCCCACGGGCAGGATCGAAGGCATTGACCTCGTGACCGAAGGCATCCTCACCCTGACCAAGGCCCTGGATATTTTGAGGGATGGTGTACCGCGGAGGCACATGCTCAGGTACAGGACAGACGGACCCAGCAGGCTTGTCAGTCTTCTGGCGGAAGCAGACGAGATCAGTTTCATAGTAGGGAGAGCCATGAACCCGGCCCACCAGAGCCCGGACCTCCCTTCGGAGCTTGCCCTTAAGAGCAAGGTAGTGGAAGATTTGGCCCGCGTTTTGCAGAGCCAGGGAAAGGAAGTGACCGTGACCACCCATTAGGTGCTATCGCTGCGGGCGTCACTTTTAAAGATTTGGGACTCAACCAACCTAGGCCCCGTTTCCTCCTCATCCAACCGGGGCCCCCTTTTTTTCGGGAGGATTCCCGCGGATGGTTTGTTGAATCTCATCCTGAGACTCTACGCAGGCACCGTCTTTCAAACGGAATACTGCTACGAAGGGGCGAAAAAAGTGAGGTACGATTTCGACAAAGTCATTGAACGGCGAAACACACAGAGTACCAAGTGGGACAGCGTGAAGGCGCTCTTCGGTTCGGACGACGTCCTGCCCCTGTGGGTTGCGGACATGGACTTCCGGATACCCCAGCCCGTCATTGACGCCATCTCCGAGAGGCTCAAACACCCGGTCTTCGGATACACGAGGGTGAGCTCCAACACGATTGGCGCGGTGACTCAAAGGCTGGAGTCGAAGTACGGCTGGAAGGTGTCTCCCGAGTCCGTGATCATCACGCCCGGAGTTGTCCCCGCGGTGAACGCAGCGGTCAGGGCATATGCCGGAGAAGGCGGCGCGGTCGTGGTGCAGAGTCCTGCTTACCCACCGTTCTGGGCGACTGGCCCGAACAACAAAGTGAGGACGGTAACCAACCTGCTCCGGTATGAGGGCGGGAGATACGAGATGGATTTCGAAGCTCTGGAGAAGGCCTTTGCCGAATCCGGAGCAAAGGCCATGATCCTGTGCAGCCCCCACAATCCGGTCGGACGGGTGTGGACCAGGGAAGAACTCCTCAAGGTGGGCGAGATAGCCTTAAGTGCCGGCGCAGTGGTTATCTCCGACGAGATACATTGCGAGCTCATTCACAAGGGGCACAAACACATCCCGTTTGCCTCACTCAGTCCCGAGTTTGCGGCTAATTCCATTACGTGCCTCGCGGCTTCCAAGACTTTCAACATCCCCGGGATGCATTGTTCGGTCGCCATTATCCCGGACGAAGACATGCGAAAGCGGTTCAACGAGGCAAGGGCGGGCCTCCAGGGTACTCCCGATTTCCTGGCCATCATCGCCATGGAAGCGGCCTTCAGGTACGGCGATGAGTGGCTGGAGCAGGTCCTCGACTATATCGAGGGGAACCTCGAGTTTCTCATGAAGTACATGGAGGAGAGGATCCCGGCCATAAAGCCGGTGAGGCCTGAGGGGACTTACCTGGTCTGGCTGGACTGCAGCGGATTGGGTATCAGCGATCCCAAGGAGCTCCAGAAGTTCTTCAATGAAAAGGCCAAAGTGGGTATGAACGCAGGGTACACCTTCGGACCGGGCGGCGAGAACTTCATGCGGATGAACATCGCTTGTTCCAGGTCGATCCTGCAGGAAGCCCTGAGGCGAATTGAGGAAGCAGTAAACCTTCTTTAGGGATATACTGTTCAAAAAACGGAGGCGATAAGTGTGCATCCCGTTTATCTCTACAACACTCTGACCCGGAGAAAAGACGAGTTCTCACCAATCGTGCCAGGCCAGGTAGGGATGTACACTTGTGGCCCCACGGTCTATCAGTACGCAACCATAGGGAATATGCGGTCCTACGTTTTCGCCGATATACTCCGGCGGGTGCTGGAGTACAACGGCTATTCGGTGAAAATGGTCATGAACATAACCGACGTTGGCCACCTGGTTTCTGATGCCGACGAGGGCGAGGACAAAATGCTGGTGGCCGTCGGCCGGGAGAAAAAGACACCGTGGGAAATAGCCCGTTTCTACACTGAGGCATTCATGAAAGACGCGGCTCTCCTCAACATCCTCCGTCCGACCGTCGTGTGCTATGCGACAGAGCATATCGAAGAGATGCTCAAGATGGTCGTGGAGCTTGTTGAGAAGGGATACGCCTATGAGACGAGCGATGGCATCTACTTCGACATATCCAGGTTTTCCGACTACGGGCAGCTTTCGGGAATAAGGCTTGAGGAACAGCTCGCCGGCGCCAGGGTTGAGGCAAATCCGGAGAAGAGGCACCATGCCGACTTCGCCCTCTGGAAGAAGGCCCCTAAAGAGCACATCATGCAGTGGCCGAGTCCGTGGGGGATGGGGTATCCGGGATGGCACATCGAGTGCTCGGCCATGTCCAGGAAGTACTTGGGCGATGAGTTCGACATCCATACCGGGGGCGTGGACCATATCCCCATCCACCACGAAAACGAGATCGCCCAATCGGCCAGCTGCACCGGGAAGATCCCGGCAAGGGTCTGGATGCACGGCGAGTTCCTTCTCGTAGATGGCGGCAAGATGTCGAAGAGCCTTGGCAATACGTACACGATTGACGACCTCGCGGCCAAGGGGTTCGAGCCTTTGGCTTTCCGGTATTTCTGCTTCTCCGCCCATTACCGGAGCCACCTGAACTTCACCTGGGCCGCTCTTGAGAGCGCCCAGCGAGGCCTGCGCTCGCTCCGATCGGCAGTCCAGAAGTACGCGCGCGAGCCTGAAAGGCCGGGCGCAGAGGAAAAACTGGAGGGTTTCAGAGAGGCATTCCTGGAGTCGGTGAACGACGACCTCAACATGCCGAAGGCCGTTTCGGTCTTGTGGGAGGCTGCCAAAGCAGACCTCGGACCGGGGCTCGCCACTCTCGCCGGTGAGTTTGACCGCGTGCTGGCGCTGGACCTCCTCAAGGGACCGGTCGATGAAGACAGGCCGCTGGCTCCTCAAGAGATACCTCCGGAGGTCCTGGAGATCCTCGAGGAAAGAAAGCTGGCACGGCAGGCCAAGGACTGGGCCACATCGGATCGGCTAAGAGAGAAACTCAAGGCGATGGGATATCACGTGAAGGACCTGAAAGACGGGTACGAAGTAACCCGGCTTCCCAGATAGGCGCCTGCATAAGGGCAGTTGCAGTGCAGTTTGTATGCCGGGCCGCTGCCGCCGGACGGTAGGCGGTCCGGCGGACAAGTTGCCGGGACATACCGCCAGCGGTAAAATGGGAGAATCCTAGGTACGGAGGTCCTCCCGAAATGAGAATCGGTATCGTCGGCCGGCCACAGTCTGGCAAGACCACGCTTATGCAGCTCCTCACCCAAGCTAAGGGCGTGAGTCCCCAGAAAGGGGCTCCTTCCACGGTAGGCGTCATGGAAGTGCCCGACGAACGGGTGCTCTGGCTGAGTAGCCTCTTTAGACCCAGGAAAACGACGTTTGCCCGCATGGATGTGCAGGATATACAGCCCTACAAGGGACAGGAATTCCTAAATGCCGTGAGAAACCTAGATGCGCTCATCGCCGTAATCCCCGTTTTTAAAGACGGAGGCGAAGAGGTGTCTTTCCTCGATGACATCGAGACCGAGTTCTTTGTCGCCGACCTAGCGTCGGTGGAGGGGAGACTGGACAGGATCAGGTCGAACAAGGCCAAGCCCGTCTCAATGGCCGAGCTCCCTTTCCTCGAGAAGTGCAGGGAAGCCTTGGATAACGGAGTTCCCCTCTCCAAGGTCGCGTTTGACCCCCACGAAGAAGACTTCGTCACCAACTTCGCCTTCTACACAAGAAGGCCAATTGTGGTCGCGGTGAACGTCTCGGAAGCATCGCTCCTCGAGAAAACCTACCCCGGGGAAAGCGCCGTCGAAGGGAAGGCTTCCCTTATGGGATACCCGGCCGTTGTCTTTTCCGGCGAAGTCGAGCCTGAGATCGCAGCCCTTCCTGAAGACGACCGTCAGGCGTTTCTCCAGGAATACGGGCTTACCGAGCCGGGCGTCACGAGGATCGCCAAGGTGTGTTACGAGCATCTCGGCCTCATCTCGTTTTTCACCGTAGGCGAAGACGAAGTGCGCGCGTGGACCATCACCCGCGGGACCGTAGCGAGAGAAGCGGCGGGGAAGATCCACACCGACCTGAAAAAGGGATTTATACGGGCAGAGGTCATCCCGTACGAGTGTCTCCGGGAGCATGGGACGGTCAAGGCGTGCCGGGACAAGGGGCTCGTGCGCCTTGAGGGCAAAGACTATGTGGTGCAAGACGGAGATATCCTAACCATCCGGTTCAACGTGTGACGGCCGGGCCCTAGAGCGCGGCTGATTCCAGACAAGCTAGATCGCGCATGCCCGGTTCTTGCCGAACTTCTTGGCCCGGGCGTTTGCTTTTTCCAGTTTGGTTATGAGGGTTTCCAGGTCGGTCCCGTCTTCGGGCGCGCTCACGACTCCCACGGATATGGTCACCGGGTAGACCCACTGGGCCGTCTGTGCCTCGACAGCCCGGCATATGCTCTGAGCGCGCTCCATAGCTTCTTTCTTGCCTGCGCCGGGCAATATGATCATGAACTCGTCCCCGGACAGCCACCGGGCAACAAGCTCGCCGGGGGAAGTCTCCGAAGAGATAAGGTTTCCCAGACGCCTTATCATCTCATTGCCGCCCGCGTATCCCAGGTTATCGTTGTAGACCTTCAGATTGTCGCCGTCAGCAAAGAGGAGCCCGAGAGGTCCTTCGGTGTCCATACGTTTGGCAAGGTACTCGCCTATGAGGTGGCGCGCCGCCCTCTGGTTCGGAAGGCCGGATATGTCGTCCGTATAGGCCAACTTGCGGCTTACCTTGAGAAGCTCTATGGTCTCCCGCACCTTACCCACAAGCACCCGGGCGAGCCTCTTCATCTGGGTACCCCTTGCCCCGGCCTGGGATTCCAGGGCATCTATAAGGAGGGGCCATACCTCGAGAAATGCGTCTTCCAGGTCTTTGTTCACGCAGGAGCAGGCCACGACGGCGTGACGCACCTTTCCCAGCATGCCTTTCATGCGCAGGTATTCAACCAGGTCATCGGCGTGCGAGAGCCCCGGGAGCAGGACGCAGAACTGATCGCCGCCTATCCTGTAGACCTGGCTTCCCTCTATGCCCAGGTCTGCGGTTGCCTTGACCAGGGTATCGGCGATAACCTGGATCACCCGGTCGCCTTCGGCTTGCCCGAACTCGCGGTTTATTGACTCGACGTTTCTCACCTCGAATCCGGCGATGGCGAGCCTGTCGGTCTTGGGGGGGCCCTGGAGGTCTGTGATTAGCGCCAACAAGTTTGGCAGGCCGGTTACAGGGTCTTCGCCCACCGCAGGCCAGATCCTGCTTATTCGACGTTTGTCGGCCAAGTGAACCACCCTATGAGATCATCGGAATACTGGTTGGGCCCGTAAGCCCCGGAATTCACAGAAGCGATCCCAGTATGGACTTCGGGATTTCCATCCTGACAGTCTTCAGAGGATCTACGATTTGTGATATCTGTAAGTTTCCCCTTATGGACAAGAGGGCAAGGCACTCCTCTGGAGCGCGCCCCGTACAAGTGGCCATAAGGCTCACAGAATGTCCTACTAGCTCGCTGGCCGCTTCGTCAAGAGTCTGAGCAGAATGAACGGTATAGTAGGCGTCGCCTGTCTCCACAACGGGACAAGGTAGTGTCTTTTTCCTGAGGAGGCGTGTTGATATCGTGACTCGTCCGGGTATCTCAACGCCGCACATGAGCACCTCTCCGTCGCCCATGAGGGCGTGGAGGTCTCCAATGGCCAGGAGCGCTCCGCGTACGAAAACCGGCAGGTACACGGTTGAGCCCTTGACAATTACCCTGGTATCCATGTTTCCGCCGTGAGGGCCCGGCGTGCCGGTAGGAACGGAACCCGTGGCCGGCGCGGTCCCGATTACCCCGATCATCGGACGGGCCTCGAAAATGAGGTGATCGCCAAAGTAAACCAAGCCGTTTTTCACGGGTACGATCATCGTGGACGGTTTTTTGACCAAGTCTCCCCGCGCACCCATTCCGGGTACTGCCGTCATGATCCCGTAATCTCCGACCTCGATGTCCTTGATCTCGACTGCCAGAGTGTCTCCCGGTTCGGCGCCTTCGATGAAAAGGGGGCCGGTCGCGGGGTTTATCCTTTCCCATCCGACCGAGTCAAACAAGTCGGATTCGGTCTTTATGAGACCGCCGAAGCAGTCCAAGACCTCGAAGACTACGTTTTCCCCCGGGACTGCCGTCATGACCGGCGTGTGCTCGCCGCAAAGCTCGTATATGACGCTGCTTTGCCCGGCCGTTAAAGTCTTAGGCGGGAAATCCGGGGATTTTGTCATTGACTACATCTCCTCACCAAGAACGCCTTCGCGTGTTCATCAAAGCGTATTTCTCGGTGCGCTAAAGGAATCCTTTTCGGCAGCCTAGAATGGTAGACTCGGTAAGGAGCGTCCGTTTCGAGGCCGGTGAAGACCTTTGTACATAGCATCTCTTTCCAGTTCCTCAACATGCGGCAATGCCTACGTGGTGTGGGGCGATTCGACTCGCCCTGTTTTGATTGACTGCGGAGTCCCCATAAGGCGCCTAACGGCGTCTCTTAAGGAGTTCGGGATGGAGCCCCAAGACCTGGCCGGACTCTTCATCACCCACGAGCATTCGGACCACGTTAAGGCCATGTGCCTTGTGACGCCTTTCGCCCAGAAGTACCGTTTGCCCGTGTTTGCCTCTCGCGGGTTCTGGAAGTGGTATTCACGGTACTCCTGCCGGTTGGACAGGGATCTCGTGAGACCTATAGCCGCAGGCGAAGAAGTGGTGGTCTCAGGGTGCCGTGTGACGGCTTTCTCTAAACCCCACGATGCCCTCGAACCTCTCGGGTTTATCGTTGAGTGCGACGGCGAGAGGGCCGGGTTCGCGATGGACCTAGGGCATGTGACAGAGGAGATCACGTCATGCCTCCGGGGCCTCGAGCACCTGGTCCTTGAGTCCAATCACGACGTGGAGATGGAGAAGCGTTCGGGTAGACCCTGGCATCTTATCCAAAGGGTGTTGGGAAGGCTGGGGCACCTGTCAAACGACCAGGCTGCCGAGGCCCTGTGCGATCTAGTGACAGATACGACCAAACAGGTCATCTTGGCCCACCTAAGTACCGAGTGCAATACTCCCGAAGTCGCCCGTTCGGCGGTCCTTGGGAGACTTGCGGAGGTAGGGAAGAAGGTCCCCGTCCGGGTTGCTCCGGCGAGGGAGACCGCCCTATACAGTTACAGTTAGGTTTTACCCGGTGAACATACGGTCTGAATATCATAAGATAGTCTCAAAAGACGGCGCGGAGGACGTTGGTCAGTGTAACTTTACTGTAGGAGTTTTTGGAGGTTGGTGGTTAGCAGATAACGAAAGAGACCCCACCGTCCTTGCTGGGACGAGTGTTAACACTCGAGAGGTGAGGTCTCATGCAAATTGTACAA
>DUSU01000054.1 GCA_012842425.1 Candidatus Fermentithermobacillaceae bacterium
GGAGGCTTCGTTATTGCCTCTGCGCCGCCACTGCCAGAGGATCCCGCGGCTCCGATGCACCCTTTTCGAGTACGGCGATCTTTCATAATCAGATTTTCCGTAACGTATTCTTCCAAGGAGACTGAGTTCTGGAAAGGGATGACATGTGCGAGTCCCTAAACGCCTTGGAAGCGCGGCCGCTGTCGCGGTCCTTATACTGTTCTTACTCATAGGACGTGGGGCCGCGTCTCCGGAAAACCCGGCCTTTGTGCGAAACGACGAACCCTCGGAACCGCTGGTCCCTTCCCGTATCCCCATAACGAGAAACGATGTCTACGACCTCAAGGTGCGCCTCACGGAACTGGGCTTTTACTCCGGCCCTATTGATGACGTCTATGACGAGGCGACAGTTAACGCGGTGAAAGCCTTTCAGAAGAGCTACTGGCTGACCCCTGACGGCGTGGTGGAGAAGACCACCTGGCGGGCCTTGGGTCACGGCGTGCTCAGGCCGACGACTCGCGGGGCCGAGCCTCTGCCGGAAGGGGTCGTCGAGATCGAAGTCGATACGACGACGCTCACCTTAACGCTGCTTGTGGACGGCAAGCCTTGTCGCACATATCCCATCGCCGGCGGGAAGTGGACCGATCTCACGCCCGTTGGCGAGTGGAAGATCGTGGACAAAGGCTACAAAGTGGGAGGTCCCTTCGGTTCTCGCTGGATGGCCCTTAACGTGCCCTGGGGCAACTACGGGATACACGGCACCGACAGACCGTGGTCCATCGGTTCCTATGCCAGCGCAGGGTGTGTCCGGATGTTCAACGAGGATATCGAGGAGCTTTACGACCTCGTGGAGATAGGCACCAGGGTGAGGATAAAAGGCTATCTCCCGAAGCTTAACTGGGACCGCCCGTTTACCTATGGGACCGAAGGCCAAGAGGTAGTGCTCCTCCAAGAAGGCCTCCGCCAGTTCGGCTTCGACGCCGGAGCGTGCGACGGCATTCTCGGAGAGAGGACGGAAGCGATGCTTTACGAAATGGCGGCGGTCTTCGGTTTCGGCAAGGGTAGGACCGTCGTGCGCGACCTCATCACAGTAATGGGGATAAGGGGAAGATGATATGGCAAAGGGGCTTCTGAAGCAGGGAAACGCGGGAACTCCGGGGGCCTACCGGCCATTTCTCAAGAAGTCCTTCCGGCGGTTCTTGGCCGTGGTCACCCTTTTTCTTGTTGTCGCCACATTGTCTGCCTGTCTCGGACGGCCGGAAGTCCCCGAGAAGTACGACCTGAGGAGTGTGAGGCTGGTCGTTTGGGACGCCTTGCAAGTCAAGTTTCCCGGATACGATGACTACTCAGAAGAAGTGTCCCGCGTTATACAGGTTTTCTGCCGGGAGACAGGAGTCACGGTGGATCTGAGGTACGCCGAAAGGCGCGAGGTCCTGGACCTCCTTTCGGGGGCCGGCGTCGCGGGAACCATCCAAAAGCCCCACATCGTTTTTTCCGGGGAATATCCGGTGATATCCCCTGAGCTTCAGGACGTCGGAGACTCGGTAGACCCTGGGCTTTTTCTGGACGCCGCGGCGAACTACTGGACCAGGGATGGTAAGCTCCTGGGTATACCCGCCTTTGTCCACTGGACCGGCACTGCTGTGAAGTGTCCGGACATCTCCGGGCAAAGCGCGGAAGGTGAAACCGGGGAGGATGAAAGCCGGGGCGGCGCCGGCGCGGTCCCGAAGCCGTCCAGGACCGGGTACTGGACTGATTCGCCTCTCTTCTTGAGGTGCGTCCTCGATGCGCCCGGGGCCTCGTGGGACGCCGACTCGGTCATCCGATACGCCAAGTGGGTCAAAGACTCATACGGGCCGCTTCAAGACGACCCGCTGAGCGCGTGGCAATATGGACAGGTGGACGCCCTGTATCCGGTAAACCCGTACCTCTACAAGTGGCTCAAGGTCACGCAGGCGGAAGAAGTCCCGGTTACGGTCATCCCGCCCGAGACCCCGTCCGGAGAGAGCCGCTTTCATTACACGGTGCCCGCTTACCTGGTGCTCTGTGAGGACGGACTCGAGAAGGCCGCGGCAGTGGAGCTCGGACGGCGCCTTGCCCGGAGCCTGGGAAGGTGGGCTGCCCGGACCCTCGGGTGCATCCCGGCTTTGGTTAACGACATGTCCGTTTTCAACCTGGAAAGCGGCTTCGACTACGACGAACGCATGAGGATATGGGACTCCGTGAGCGTAGGGGAAGCCGCGGCGCCTCTGGCTTCAGATTACCTGCAAACGGTTTCCCTGACAGGCGCTCTCGACGCCCCGCTGCAGTCCTTCTTCTCCGGGAAGGCCACTATCCAGAGTCTGGAAGAGCTCATTTACGAGGTCTTCTCTAGGCATACTAGACCGTAAGGCACAAAGCCCACCACTTCCGGAGGGGAATCCATTGCAGGCATTCCTAATCGAGGTAAGAGGTCTGGTATTTCGTTCGCTTGTTCTTTTCTTTCTAACCCTTGCCGCAGTGAGGTTCACGGGAAAGCGGTCGGTCGGGCAGCTGGCCCCCTTCGACCTCACCCTCATCATAATGATCGGCTCAATCGCCGCGCTTCCGCTGGAAGACCCGGAGATCAGCATCTGGGCGGGCATCATCCCGATCATCGTCCTGTGCGGGCTTGAATTCGTTCTCAGCACCCTATCCGTTCGGTGGAGGGCGCTCGAGAAGCTCACGCAAGGCACCTCCACTCCGGTGGTCATAAACGGTCAGATACTCTATGACAACCTGAAAAAAGAGAGGGTCTCGGAAGCCGACTTGCACGTGATCCTCAGGCAAGCCGGGGCCGAGAGGATTGAGGACATTGCCCTGGCGGTCCTCGAGCCCACGGGGCAGTGCTCTGTGATAAAGAAGAAGGAAGCCCAGCCGGTAACCCCGAAAGACCTGGACGTCATGACCCTTACCGGAATCGATGCCATAAGGGAGCAGGTCGTGAGCCGAGGCAGGGGACGGTTCGCGGACATCATCGCCTCGGCGACGCGGAGGAGTCTGGCCCACAGGAAGCGAAATCCTATCTAGCATGCATATGTATCGAGAAGGAAGTGGCTGAAGAAACGGCCGCCGCTAGGAGGGACCGCTGTGCTGGAGGAGATAAGGGCAAGAGCGCTTGATTTCGCTTCGTATGTGCAAAAGGCGGACATGAACGCGCCGACCATGAAAGAGAACTTCGAGGATACCCGCATAAGTGAGAAGGACCGCGAGTATTTCGACCGCCTTGCCGCGAGGCTCCCTAAGGGAGCGGTCTCCGTTCTCGCGCTTTCCGAGTCGTGGTGCGGTGACTGCGTCGAAAACGTACCCGTATTCGCCAAGGTGGCTCAGGAATATCCGTTCCTCGAGCTCCTAATAGTCCCTAGAGACACCAATATGGACATCATGGACCGCTACCTTACCAACGGGAAGCCCACAATCCCCGTGTTCGTCTTCTTCGACGAGTCGGGAGAGGAGTTTGGCCGGTTCGTCGAACGTCCCCCCGGGGCGCACAAGTTCATGGAAGAAGCCAGGAGCCGGTTGGCCGGCCTACCGCCCGAGGAGCAGAAGAAGGGCATGTACAAGGCCAGGGCCGACCTGAGAAAACTCTACAAAGCGGGCCTCCGCGATGAGACCATAGGGGCCATACGAGGCATCCTGGAGAAAAAGTATGGATCCTAAAACGCTGGAACTCCTGGAGTTCCGCAAGGTCCAGGAGATGCTGGCCAGAGAAGCCGACACCGATTTCGGGCGGAAGAGGGCCATGGAAGCCGTGCCTATGCCCACGAGTCTGGCCAGAGAAGAGCAGAAACTGGGCAGGGAGCTCATGGATGTCCTATCGCGACATGCCTCTCCCGGGCTCTCAGGCGCTACCGACATAAGGCCCAGAGTGGGCGCCGCAGCCCAAGGCGTCGTCCTCCAGCCGCTTGACCTAAAGCGGGTGCTGGACACAATCATGGTGATGGAGAGCCTCTCCCGCTGGCTTGACGGCGTATCTCAGGAGTATCCTGAGCTTTGCCGCCTGAGGAACAAGGTGCCGTCGCTTCCAACACTCCGCTCCAGGCTCTATGAGACGGTCGACGTGGACGGCCTGATCAAGGACTCGGCCAGCCCGACTTTGCAGCGGATCCGCCGCGCTCTAGGGGATTTCAGGGACAGGATGAGGAAGAGGGCAGAGGAGCTCGTCCGGCGCAAAGACATTTCCCAGTACCTACAAGAGCCCATTGTTGCCATCCGCGATGGGAGGTACGTCTTGCCTGTTCGCCAGGAACACGCTGCCAAGATCGGCGGTCTTGTCCACGACCAGTCGGCTTCAGGCCAGACGCTGTTCGTCGAGCCTCCCGAACTCCTTGAGATGGCCAACCAGATGAAGCGCCTGGAACTTGAGGAACGGGACGAGATCGACCGTATACTCACCGAACTCTCGGCCATGATCGGGGACGCCAGGGAACTCCTCCACGACGGCTGCAGGGCCCTTTCTGATTTTGACTTTGCCTTGGCCAAGGCGCGACTTGCGTTCCGGTGGAAAGGGTGTTTTCCGACTCTCACCGGAGAGCACGTACTGAAGCTCAGCGGGGCGTATCACCCGCTCCTCACAGGCGAGCCCGTACCCATGGACATCTCCCTGTCGCGGGATGATGTGAGGACGGTAGTCATCACCGGTCCCAACATGGGCGGGAAGACGGTGGCCCTCAAGACCTGCGGGCTTCTGACCGTAATGGCCCTTTCAGGTTTTCCGTGTCCCTGCAGGCAGGATACGGTCATCGGAGAGATCACCGGCGTTCTGGCCGATATCGGTGACGAGCAGTCAATTGAGGAGAACCTGAGCACGTTCTCCGCCCACATCTCCAACGTTGTCAGGATACTCAAGGATGCGGGGCCCGGAAAACTGGTGCTCATGGACGAGCTGGGGGCGGGGACGGACCCCCAGGAAGGAGCTGCCCTTGCGCTGGCGATCCTCAAGCGGCTGAACGACTCGGGCGCCCTATCTGTCGTTACAAGCCATTTCAGCGAACTGAAGATAGCGGCTCAGGAGACGCCGGGCATGCGAAACGCGTCCGTCGAATGGGATGCCGTGAACATGCTCCCTACATACCGCCTGGTCATTGGGAGACCGGGACGCTCCAACGCATTTCTGGTTGCGAAGAGGCTTGGGATGCCTGAAGACGTGCTTGAAGACGCCAGGGCCAACATAAACGAGAGCCTTCTCTACCTGGATGACGTCATTCAGGACATGGAGCAGTCGGCCCAGAGGAGCAGGGAGGCCGCCCAGGACGCTGAGATAGACAGGCAGAAGGCGGCGCGGCTCCTTGCCGAATGGGAAGAGAAGGTCAGGGCCCTTGAGGCATCGAGAAAAGAGATCCTGAACCAGGCCAGGCGCGAAGCGGCTGCGATGGTGAACCGCGCAAGGGTGGAACTGGAGAAAGCCATAAAGGACTTCCGCGACCGGGAGAAGCAGGGGAGGTCCGGCTATTCTGAAGCGGTGAGGGAGGCCCGGGAACGCCTGAAGGTCGTCCGGGACGAACTCGGTCCGGACGAAGAAGAGGGAGCCCATGAGGGATCGCAGGTCTTGGCCGAAGAAGCCGTGGCAGGGTTAGAAGTCGCGGTCAAGGGGTTCAAGGAGCCCGGCATCGTCCTGGAGCCGCCCGGTGACAGCGGGTCGGTTGCCGTAAGAGTTGGCTCACTGACCATGCGCGTCAAGCTGGAGGACCTCCATCACACAGGCCGGGGCGGGAAAACCCATATGAGGGACGAGGGCGCTGTGGCAGGGGAGAGCCGACCGCTCATGTCCCTCCAGAAGGCCCGGGATGTCTCATTTGAGATAGACTTAAGGGGCATGACCGGCGAAGAGGCTGCGGGCGCTCTGGACAAATACCTGGACGACGCAGTCCTCGCCGGACTCACTCAAGTCAGGATCATCCACGGAAAGGGCACGGGCGCACTCCGCAAGGCCGTTTCGGATTTCCTGAGAACCGACCCCAGGATCGCCGAGTGGCGCCTTGGCGAAACCGGCGAAGGCGGATCCGGGGTCACGGTGGCCAAGGTCAAGGTCTAGAAACCGGTTTCTTGTCCTTGGCCTTCTTGTTCCTGTTGTCCTATCACGCCGGTGTGGAGGCAAAGTCCCGTCGGGATCTGGTTCTTCATAAAGTACTCGGTGTATATGTCCTCGGCGGGGCAGAAGGGTCCGGGCATGAGCCCCGTCTGCTTGCACACCTTGAGGGAGACGATGCTCGGAGGCGGCGCGAAGATCCCGGTCTCGTTCTTGCAGATCTCCTTCATCATCTTGCCCCATATCCTTGCGGGATAGCTTCCGCCCGTGATCTTCCACTGCGACATGGTCTTGCCCTGGTCGAACCCAATCCAGACGATTCCCACGGTATTGGGCGTGTATCCCGCGAACCACGCGTCTTTCCAGTCACTCGTGGTGCCGGTCTTGCCGGCGGCCGGCTTGCCTATGTTGGCGGCTTGACCGGTGCCTTTCCGGATCACGTCCTCAAGCATGCTTGTCATGAGGAAAGCGCTCTCTTCAGAGATGGCCAGCGTCCGTCTGGTCTTGTTCTCTTCCAGGACATTACCGTCTTTGTCTTCCACCCTGAGGATGGTGATGGGCTCTACTCTAATCCCCCTGTTGGCCAGGGTTCCGTAGGCAACGGCCATATCCAGGGGCGATACTCCGTATGTCAAACCGCCAAGGGCAAGCGACCTCGTGTAGTCATTCCTGCCGTCGGGCGTCCTGTCTTTGACAAGAGATGTGATGCCCATTTTCTCGGCGGTCTCAAGCGACTTGGGGATACCTATCATGTCCTGCACCTTGCAGGCAACTACGTTCAGGGACTGCTCCACCGCGTATCGCACGGTGACCGGAACACCGGAAAAGGTTCCGCTATAGTTCCGCGGGGAGAACTCTTCACCCGTAATCGGATCGGTCCAGGTTATGGGGGTGTCCTCCACAAAGGTGGTAGGCGTTATCCCCGATTCAAGAGCAGGCACGTACACAGCGAGCGGCTTGAACGCCGAACCGGGCTGCCTCTTGGTATCCACCGCCCTGTTCCAGGCGAGCATTCCCTCGTGCTTGCGGCCGCCGGTCATAGCCAGGATGTGGCCCGTATCGGCGTCCATCACGATCGCCGCGGCCTGCATGCTGTCGGCGTCCTTGTACGGGAAGTCGGCGTCCAAAGTCTCACTGATCGCCTTATCCACTGCCCTCTGAGCGTCCGGGTCGTAGGTCGTGTAGACCCTGAGGCCTCCGCCGTAGACCTTCTCCGACGGATACTTGGAGAGCAGCTGTTTCAGCACATAGTCGAGGAAGTACGCGCCCTCGGTGGGTTCGCTTGCGCCTCGCTCCACGGTCTGAAGCGGCACTTGCTTGTACTCTGCCGCCTCTTCCGGAGAGATGAAGCCGTAAGCGGCCATCTGGTCGAGAACCTGATTTCTCTTGGTAAGCGCTCCCTGAGGGTTGTCAGCCGGGTCATAGAGATAGGGGCCGTTGATCATACCGGCGAGAAAAGCCGCCTCATCCACGGTGACGTCCTTAATGGATTTCCCGAAGAATGCCTTGGCAGCCGCCTCTGGACCGTAGGCTCCACGCCCGTAGGGGACTATGTTCACGTACATCTCCAGGATTTCATCTTTGGTGTACTGCCTTTCCAGCTTCAGGGCGAGCATCGCGTCTTGCAGCTTGCGCGTCCAGGTCTGCGCGTCGGTTAGGAACGCCTTTTTCGCTAGCTGCTGGGTAATGGTGCTTCCGCCCTGGAAGTCCTGTCCGGTGATGAGAAGGAAGAGCGCCCTCGCGATGGCCCTCAGGTCTACTCCCACGTGGGAGTAGAACCTGTGGTCCTCGGCCGCGAGCACCGCGTCCTTGAAGTGCTGGGGCAGGTCCTTAAGATCGACTACCACCCTGTTCTCTGTGGAGTGGAGTTCTTTCCATATGTTCCCGTTCCTGTCATACACGAAGGACGTCTCCGATGTCTTTGGCTCTAGCGTCGCGAGGGCCGGCAGGTTTTGGTAGGCTTTAGAGACCATGTACACGGCGAAGCCGCCTGCGGCCAGGGCGACAAACAGGATGGTGAAGAGGATTATGTCAAGCCACGGTATTCTTCTTCGCTTTTTCTTGGCCACGTGTTCACATCCCCCGGGAGGGTATTGTCTTCCGACGCAGCGACACAAGTGTCCTGCTCGTCCAATAGACTCGTCCAATACATAAAGACGGAAATGTAGCCTTATTCGGTCCCTCCATTATAACATCGAAGACGTGATATAATCCCTGGAAACGACGAACCTGGGAGGAAGCCCCCTTGGAGAACCTTGAAGCGAAAAGACAGGTCGAGATCATAAGAGACAGGGCGGAGACCCTGGTTACCCCCGAAGACCTTTATGAAAAGATAAAAAACTCCCTTGAGACCAAGAGGCCCCTCAAAGTGAAACTTGGAGTCGACCCGAGTGCCCCCGATTTGCATTTGGGCCACGTGGTCGTCATGAAGAAACTCCGTGAGTTTCAAGAACTGGGCCATGAGATTTACTTCGTCATAGGCGATTTCACCGGCATGATAGGAGACCCCAGCGGGCGCTCGACCACAAGGCGCCAGCTCTCCGCGGAAGAGGTGCGGGTGAACGCCGAGACTTACCGGGAACAGGCCACCCTTATCCTCGACCCGGAGAAGACGCACACCGTCTTCAACAGCAACTGGCTTTCTCCCCTAAACTTCGCCCAAATCATCCAGCTCGGGTCTAAGTTCACGGTCGCGCGTATGCTTGAGCGGGATGATTTCAGGAAGCGCTACGAAGGCGGGCTTCCCATAGGAGTCCATGAGTTCTTGTATCCTCTTGCCCAGGCTTACGATTCTGTGGCGATCGGCGCAGATGTCGAGCTGGGCGGGACCGACCAGACGTTCAACCTGCTGGTGGGCCGCGCCATCCAGCCGGAGTACGGGCAAAAGCCGCAGGTGTGCCTCACGCTCCCCATCCTGGTGGGACTCGACGGCGTCCAGAAGATGTCAAAGAGCCTCGGCAACTATGTCGCAGTGAAGGACGAGCCCAAGGACATGTTCGGGAAGCTCATGTCCATTCCCGACGCCCAGATGGGAACCTATTACAGGCTGGTTCTGACGAAGAGCCGGTCTTGGGTGGAACGCCTCCAGAACGACCTCCAATCAGGCAAGGTGCACCCAATGGACGCAAAGATGGACCTAGCCTTTGAGATCGTGAAGGAGTTCCACGACAGTGCGGCCGCCGAAGAGGCCAAGGCGGAATTCCTCAGGGTGTTCAGGGAAAGGGAGATCCCGACTGACATCGATGAAGTATTCGTTCAGGAAGGAAAAGAAGGCAGCGAGATAGGGCTCGCCAGGCTCGTGTGCCTTACCGGCCTTGCGTCTTCCTCTTCAGAGGCAAGAAGGCTCATAAAGAGCGGTGCCGTGCGGGTGGACGGTATTAGGAAAGACGTCGAGTCGGCGTTGGTCACACTCCAAGACGGCATGCTCCTACAGGTAGGAAAACGCAGGTTCTGCAAGGTTAGAGTCGAGCGTTAGGCGTGTCGGCGAGCGCAATCAAGTTCGCTTCATAAGCCGCATATAATGAGGAGCTTCTCAACAAGGGGGAGGGCTCCTCATTTTTCGCAGGAGGATGTTTCGTTCCAGTGCCTTCAGGCTGCCAGGAGGCGCTCGCCCAGGACTCAAGGCCAGGGCCGCGTTCTATTGCTTTGCCTTTCTTGCGCTTATAATGCTGCTGTTTTTCTGGATCGAGCGTTCGATCGCGCCCACGCTTGTTGCAATCGCCGAGTCAGAGACGTTGCGGGTAGCCAACGAAGTCATGGTGAGCACCATAAACGAGCACCTCCACACGCTCCTAAACGGCAAGGTCCTCCTGGAGTTCGAGACCGGGCCGACGGGAGACCTACTGTACGTCAGGACAAATACCACGGCCCTCAATCAGGTCCAGGCCGACGCCCTGGAGGTGCTTCAGAAAGCCGTCGCCGACCTCGAAGGTTTTACCATCCGCGTGCCCATGGGCCAGGCGCTGGGGTCAAAACTGTTCGCCCCGCTCGGTCCCAAGATCCCCATAAAGGTTCTCCCCTTCGGGTCGGTACGGGCTCAGGTCTACGATTCGTACGACGTCACGGGCATCAACCAGACCAGGTACAACATCCTGCTCAGGGCCACATGCTCGGTGAAGGTCATTATCCCTCTTATCGCCGCGGAGACTGAAGTGGTGACCGATATCCCTCTCACAACGGTGCTCATCCCGGGCAAAGTGCCCGACACGTACCTGTCGTTTCCTCCTATGAGGTGACGCCGCAGCTGCCGAAACAGATGGCCCCTTTGCTTCGGCCTTCTCCTAAGAGGTCAAGCGGCGGACAAGGGTGTCCTGATATAATTGAGGGCAAAACGGGGGTGACACAATTGGCGACCCGGGATTGGGCTCAGGCTTCGGAGCGCCTTGTAGAGTGGATCCGCGACCGCGCTCGCGAGGCGGGCGCCCGCGGGGGCGTTTTCGGCGTTTCAGGAGGAATCGATTCGGCTCTGGTCTTGGCCCTTGCAAAAAGGGCCTTCGGGAGTGAGTGCCTCGCGCTCATCCTACCTTGTCATTCCGTCCAAGAGGATGTGGATGACGCTCTCGAACTGGTGCGCCTGTTTGACTGTCCGCATAAAGTGGTTGACCTAAGCCCCGCGTATGATGCTTTACTCGCGTCCCTTCGCTTTGCCGGAGGTGAGTGCGGGTCCGGTTCAGTGACGGCTTTGGCGGAGGCCAACCTGAAACCACGGCTTAGGATGGCCGCCTGGTACTACTACGCGAACCTCATGAACTACTTGGTTCTAGGCGGAAGCAACCGGGCGGAGATCTACGTCGGGTACTCCACCAAGTACGGAGATACGGGCGTTGACATCATGCCTCTCGGACACCTTACCAAGAGCGAAGTCAGAGAAATGGCCGCTCACCTTGGAGTTCCCAAGAGGATAGTCGAGAGAACGCCGTCTGCCGGGCTCTGGAAGGGCCAAACCGATGAAGACGAGATGGGCATTACATACCGGGACCTGGACAACTACCTTTTCGGAAAGCCTGTTCCTGACGATGTGCGGGCAAAAATCGAAAGGCGACACAGGAACTCGGAGCATAAGAGGAGAATGCCTCCTGTCCCGGATGTGATATAGGAGGAGTTTCTATGGCAGGACACTCGAAATGGGCCAACATAAAGCGCCACAAGGCCAAAATGGACGCTATGCGGTCCAACATCATCTCGAAGACGCTCAGAGAAGTTATGCTGGCTGCCCGTCACGGAGGCGGCAACCCGGACGGCAACTTCCGGCTCAAGATCGCCATCGAAAGGGCCAGGGCGGCTAACGTGGCGCTCGACAGCATAAACCGTGCCATAAAGAGAGGCACTGGGGAACTAAACGACGGGGCTCAGGTTGAGGAGCTCGTTTACGAAGGCTACGGGCCCGGAGGTACCGCCGTACTGGTCGAGGCGGCTACGGATAATCGCAACAGGACTGCGGGAGAGATCAGGTTTATCTTCTCAAAACACGGCGGGAGGCTCGGGGAGATCGGTTCCGTCGCGTGGATGTTCGAGCAAAAGGGAGTCATCGTGATCGAAAAAGGGAACCTGACCGAAGACGATGTCCTAACAATGGCGATCGAGGGCGGGGCCGAAGATGTAAAGGAAGAGGATGATTCCTTCGTGGTTTACACCGCTCCCTCCGATCTCGACTCGGTGAGGAAGCACCTTCAATCGGACCCCAGAGTAGTCATACAATCTGCCGAGCTTGATATGACCCCTAAGGCCACAGTCTCGGTAGAAGGGGAAGAGGCGGAAAAGGTCATAAGGCTTCTCGAGGCGTTGGACGACCACGACGACGTCACCAAGGTGTACTCCAACTTCGACATGCCCGACCAAGAGGCATAAAAGGGTCCATTCCGGGGAAGCATATTTCCCCTGGAGTGAGGCTTTTTGACGAAATCACCGCCCAGTGCGTACAAGCGGTGGGTCTTGGCTCTCGTCTCGATATGTGGTTTTGCCTGCACCGTCATTGCCGGCAACATGCTCCTCAAGAAAGGGGGGCTAGCCCTTCCTTTCTTCACCCGCGAAACAGAGGCCTCGCAGACCGCCGTCCGCGTGGAGTACAGGACCGAGTACCTGAAGTGCGGTGACGCTCTGGTGGAGTACCGCGACTACCAGCCTCCGGAACTCGACTCAGTGATGGCGGACCTTTATCAGACATGGGCGGTTACTAAGGAAGAGGAACAGAGAGTCAGCCTCCTCAGGCAGGTCGACGAGTACTGCGATACGCATTACCGCTTGAGGCTCATCACCATCTACCGGGGATACGTGTGTGTTTTCAGAGGAAAAGAAGCCGATTCGCGCTTTCTGGTGCGGGAAAGGCCTGACATCAGAGAGACGGACCTCGCTCCGAGAGACAGAAACTTCCTGAAGAACGGCCACGTGATCGAAGCAGGTCCGGAGGTTTCCCACGAAGACGTCCCCGCCACTCTCGAACGGGAAGTCGCCATATACCTGGAAGGGATAAAGGAACACTAGGTAGAAGATTTGCCCAGGTGAAATGGGTGCGCATATTAGGACTTGACCCCGGGATAGAGAGGACGGGCTGGGGGCTCGTGGACTCCAAGGGCCACGACTTCCTCGCCGTAGATTACGGCTGCATAGTGACCGGCAAACAAGACAGCCTCCCCGAGAGGCTCCTTGTGATTTGGGGCGAACTCAACAAGATAATGGCGAAACATTCCCCCGAGGTAGTGGCCGTCGAAGAGCTGTTTTTCGCGAAGAACGCGAAATCGGCCATCCAGGTGGGTCACGGGAGGGGCGTGTGCCTCCTGGCCGCGGCAGCCCACGGCATTCCCGTCGAAGAAGTCACTCCTCTTCAGGTTAAGTCGTCGATCGTGGGGTACGGGGCAGCTACCAAAGAACAGATAGCAACCATGGTCCAGAGGATCCTGAGCCTCTCAAAGATCCCGAGACCCGATGACACGTGCGATGCCCTCGCGATCGCCGTGACAGCGTGCATAAAGCGCTCTTTTAATGCGCGCCTGGTACGAGAGAAGACCAAGTAAGCCGCAAGGCGAATGGGAAGAAGTCGGAGGCAGACATGATAGCCGAACTCAGCGGAATTTTAGTGGACAGGGGCAAAGACACACTGGTGGTTGAAACCGGAGGAGTCGGCTACGAAGTGCTCGTAACGCAAGAGCTCCTGCAGACTTATGCGCTTAAGGAGAAGATTCACCTCTACACCAGACTGGTCGTCCGCGAAGACGGCTTTACTTTGTTCGGGTTCCGCACTCGCGAGGAGAGGGCATGCTTCGATCTTCTACAGTCGGTAAGGGGAGTCGGCTCCAAGGTCGCGCTGGCCATCGTGTCGGCCATGAAACCGGAGGAGTTCTACGCCGCCGTCATCGCCAGTGACGAGCGGGGCCTTACCCAAGTACAGGGAGTGGGGAAGAAGACCGCAGCGAGGATCATACTGGAGCTCAGGGACAAGATCGGCCTCAAAGACGTTAGGGCAGCGGACAGAAAACCCCCGGGCCACCGAGATTTCCAGGGCGAAGCCCTTGAGGCTCTCTTGGCTTTGGGGTACACATGGCAGGAAGCCAGGGATGCTCTGGCGAACATCAGTTTGGAAGATGCCGGAGGCGACCTCGAAGGCGTCCTGAGGGAGGCGCTCAAGAAACTTGCCCGACTCTAGAGATCTGATTTCCACGGAGAAGCAGCCGGAAGACGAAAACTTGGAGGTATCTCTCAGGCCGAACTACCTGCACGAGTACATAGGGCAGGAAGTGGTCAAGGAGAACCTAAATGTGTTCATTGAGGCGGCGCGCCAGCGCGGGGACGCCCTGGACCATATCCTGCTCTCGGGTCCGCCCGGGCTCGGCAAGACAACGCTTGCGCATGTAATCGCCAACGAGCTGGGCGTAGGTATAAGGGTGACTTCGGGCCCGGCCATTGAAAGGCCCGGAGATCTGGTTGCCATCCTTACCAACCTGGAGCACAGGGACGTCCTTTTCATAGACGAGATCCACCGCCTGAGCCACGTCGCCGAGGAAGCCCTCTATCCGGCCATGGAGGATTTCAGCTATGACTGGGTAGCGGGAAAAGGCCCCCAGGCAAGGACGTACCGGCTCAAGCTCCCCAAGTTCACCTTGATAGCCGCGACCACCAGGAGCGGTCTTCTGACCTCGCCGCTCCGCGACAGGTTCGGCATAAGCTTCAGGCTTGAGTACTACACCCACGAAGAGCTGTACCAGGTAGTGAAGAGGTCTGCCAGGATACTTGACATATCCATCGACAAGGGCGGAGGCATGGAGATAGCCAGACGTTCCCGGGGGACCCCGAGGATAGCGAACCGGCTTCTCCGCAGGGTTCGTGATTTCGCCCAGGTCCGCAAGGACGGAGAAATAACCAAGGAAGTGGCCTCCGAGGCCCTGGCCATGCTGGATATCGACGAGATGGGCTTGGACAGGCTCGACAGGCAGATCCTCCTCACGGTTATCGAGAAGTACGGAGGAGGTCCTGTGGGACTCTCCACTCTTGCCGCGTCCCTTTCAGAAGATCCGGGTACGCTGGAAGATGTGTACGAACCTTATCTGCTTCAGATAGGGTTTCTCGAGAGGACACCGAGAGGGAGATCGGTTACGGCCAAGGCCATTGAGTACATGGGGAAACCGGTCGGAGTCAGGAACCAGGGGAGGCTTTTCGACAGGCCGTGAGGGTTCTCATGCACTCGTGCTGCGCTCCTTGTACCACGTTTCCTCTGGCCCTATTGCGGTCTTTGGGATATTCGGTGAGCTCCTTATTCGTGAACCCCAACATATACCCCGATGCCGAGAGGGAAAAACGGTGGACCACCATGAGAGAGCTCGCCTCAGCGGAGAAAATGCCCCTTCTACGCTCGGATATGGGTCATGACAGATGGCTGGAGGCCGTTTCGCAGAACCTCGCCAAACCGGAACGCTGCCTTATCTGCTACCGGACAAGGCTTGACGAGACTGCCAGGACCGCGCGCGAGGAGGGGTATCCGTATTTCACAACATCGCTCCTTCTGAGTATCTACCAGGACCACGAGGGTATTGTCCGGGAGGCCGCGGAGGCGGCCCGCAGGCACTCGGTGGAGTTCCTGTACTTCGATTTCCGGAAAGGGTATAGAAGGAGCAGGGAAATGGCGCGCGGAAAGCATCTTTACATGCAGAAGTACTGCGGTTGCGAATTCAGCTTCGGGGGTGAGCCTTCATGAATGGCCAGTTTGATCTGGGCCGCTCACTCATGATCATAGGACTCTTGCTCCTCGCGCTCGGCTTCGCGGTTTCGTTCCTCGGGAGGCTGGGGTTCGGCAGGCTCCCGGGAGACATCAGGGTGGAGAAGCCGGGGTTCACTCTGTACTTCCCGCTCGCGAGTTGCCTTCTCTTGAGCCTCTTTTTGACGCTCGTCTTCTGGTTCTTAAGGAGGAGATGAGATGGGCTTTACGACCGGGAAAAAGGCGCCCTGGCCCGCATGGCGGACCTTATGTGTGGAGCTCCTCGTCTTTCTCCTGGCTGCCTGCGTAATGGCCGGCGGGCGGTCCCAGGTGCTCTTCGCGGGCGGGGAGCAGCAAGGTGAAACCAGGTCGCCACAGGTACTCGTGGGCCTTTTCAGGACAAAGTCGGTTACCTTGCGCTCGAGCGGAAGCTGGTCGCTCACAAGTCCTACGGGCGAGAGAGTCTCCCTGAAAGCCGGGAGTTCCCTCACGGTCTCCGCGTCCGGGTCTCGCATTGCATGGGAGATATCGGGTGGGGGCCAAAAGGGGAGCTCAGGCGGTAACATCCTGATATCCCCCGCTTCCCCGCAAGGACCTTTTATCTCCGTTGTCTCTGCCGAAGGCGCAGGCAGTAGTTACTCCTCAACGTCTTTCCGCGGCAGCATCATAGTGATGGCGGACGCGGGAAGCCTTCTCGTAGCCAACGCCGTTGACATGGAGGAATACGTCCAATCGGTTGTGGGCGGCGAGACGATCGGTTCGTGGCCGCTCGAGGTCGCCAGGGCGCAGGCCGTGGCCGTGCGGAGTTACGCGGCGTACAAGACCGGCCTAAGGAAGGACACGCTCGACCGAGACTACGTCGGTGTGTTTTCGGCGCTAAAGCCTGAGGACGTCCTCATCTGGACAAGTGACCAGGTGTACAGGGGAATAGGCGAAGAGACGGGCCAGACGGTTACAGCGGCTTTGTCTACTAGAGGCGAGATCCTTACATACCAGGGACTGCCGGCAGCGACCTACTACCATGCTGATGCCGGTGGGATGACGGAAGACCCGTGCTATGTCTGGGGGAAAGGAGTACCCTACCTGGTCCCGGTCGCCGAGCTGCCTCACGAATCGCCCCACTCTTTTTGGACGGTGACCCTTACGCCTCATGACCTGGCGATGGCAGCCGACCGTTTGGGTGTCCTGCTCCCCGGATCTCCGGATGTCCTCAGAGGACTGGAGCAAGGCGTTTCCGGGAGGTGGTTCAGGGTCCTCTTGGCGTCGGCATCCGCGGCTGAGCCGGTGCGCGGCACCGACTTGAGAGCAGTTCTTCCCCAGGTGAAGAGCACGCTGTTCTCCGCCTACGCGGTAGGAGGGGGACGGGTCACAGAGGGCTTTCTGTCCACCGGCATGTCCTTCAGTGTGGCCGGGGCGGAAGGCGTCCGGAGCGACGTTCACCTCGGATCTTCATATGTAATCGGAAGCTCCGGTGAAGCCTTACCTCTGCCTCTACCGGAGTCTCAGCCGGTCACCGCCTTGTCCGCCCAAGTGAGCGATGGTCCCCCAAGCGTGATCCTGCAGGGTTCGGGGTGGGGCCACGGCGTCGGCCTTTCCCAGTGGGGAGCCCGGGGAATGGCCCTCATGGGTCACGACTCATGGGAGATACTTGGGCTATACTATCCCGAGACAACGCCGGACAAGTGGTGGTAGGTGTAACAGTTGAGAGTAGACGAGTTCGATTACTCTTTGCCCCAAGAGCTCATCGCCCAGGTACCTATCGATCGCCGGGATGAATCACGGCTTCTGGTCTTGGACCGGTCAACTGGGCAAAGGGAGCACAGGCGCTTTCGCGACGTGAGGGAGTATTTGCGTCCCGGAGACGCACTGGTCGTAAACGATACCAGGGTTATCCCCGCTAGGATGCACGGGACACGGGCGACCGGAGGCAAGATAGAAGTCTTGCTTCTCAAGGACCTGGGAGGAGATAACTGGGAGTGCCTTGTGAAACCGGGCCACAAGGTGAGGACGGGAGACGTCTTCACAATCCCGGATGTGAAGAGCGGAAAGCGAGCAATCGCCCTCAGGGGCAAGGTGGAAGGTCGAACGGCATACGGGGGGAGGATCATTCACTGGGATTACGACGGACGGTGGGAAGACGTCCTCGAGAGGGTAGGGCACGTCCCGCTCCCGCCGTACATAAAGGCGCCTCTTTCCGACCCGGAGAGGTACCAGACCGTATACGCCAGGATCCCCGGCTCTGCTGCTGCCCCGACTGCCGGACTTCACTTCACCCCCGAACTCCTAGAGGAAATCAAGAAGATGGGAGTCCTCGTGGAGGCCGTGACCCTGAACGTGGGCCTGGGCACCTTTAGGCCGGTGAAAGAGGAGACGGTCGAATCCCACGTGATGCACGAGGAGTACTTCGAGATAAGTGATAAGACGGCGAAGGTCCTTAGTGATGTCCGAAAGAGCGGGGGGAGGCTCTTCGCGGTCGGGACTACGGTGGTCCGTTCTCTCGAGAGTTCGTCGACCGACGACGGAAGGGTGCTCCCGTTCCGGGGCGAGACGCGTCTTTTCATCTACCCGCCATACCGTTTCAAGGTGATAGACCGGATGATAACCAACTTCCACCTTCCCAAGTCCACCTTGCTCATGCTCGTGGCGGCGTTCGCGGGAAAGGAGAACATCCTGAAAGCTTACGAAGAGGCGGTGGCCATGAGGTACCGGTTCTTCTCGTTTGGAGACGCGATGCTGATTCTGTAGGCTTCTTAAGGAGAGAGACAACTTGGCCCAGACGGACCTTGTGTTCAGTTGCCGTTATCAGAGAGGAAAGGCTAGGCTAGGCACTATCCGTACCGCCCACGGAGAGTTCGAGACGCCGGTTTTCATGCCCGTTGGGACCCAGGCTACCGTGAAGTCCGTCCTCCCCCATGATGTTTGGGAGACCGGTTCTAAGATCATCCTCTCAAACGCCTACCACCTGTACCTGAGACCCGGAACCGGGGCGGTCAAGGCTGCCGGAGGGCTTCACCGGTTCATGAACTGGAAAGGATCCACGCTGACCGACAGCGGCGGGTTCCAGGTCATGAGCCTCGGGTCGATGGTCAAGGTGACCGACGAGGGCGCGTCGTTCAGGTCTCACATCGACGGCAGCGAGGTGTTCTTCTCGCCGGAAGTATCGGTGAAGGCCCAGGTTGACATCGGGGCCGACATAATAATGTGTTTTGACCAGTGCGTGCCCTATCCCGTCTCCAAGGAGGTCGCCCGTAAAGCTATGGTGCGCACCACGCTCTGGGCAGAGAGGGCCAAGTCGGTAGACGTGCCTCGCTCCCAAGCGCTCTTCGGGATCGTGCAGGGGTCGGTATGGAGCGACCTGAGAAAGGAATCGGCCATCTCCCTCTCGCGCCTTGATTTCCCCGGGTACGCCATAGGCGGCCTGGCCGTAGGCGAGCCCAAGGAGGACTTCTACGAAATCGTCCGGTCCACAGTCGATTACTTGCCCGAAGACAAGCCTAGGTACCTCATGGGCGTAGGGCACCCTCTCGACCTCGTTGAGGGCTCCTTGAATGGGGTGGACATGTTCGACTGCGTGCTGCCCACGAGGAACGCCCGCCACGGCAGGGCCTTCACTTTTGCGGGAGGGTTGAACATCCGGAACCGGAAGTTCGCCTCTGATTACGGTCCCCTCGAGGAAGGTTGCGATTGCCTGACTTGCAGGGAGTTTACGAGGGCTTACGTGAGGCACCTTCTCGTAGCGGGCGAGACGCTGGCGGCGACCCTCCTTACCATACACAATCTCCGGTTTTTCCAGAGGCTCATGGAGCGTATCAGGGAATCCATCCGGGAGGGGACGGAGGAACGCCTGCGCCAGAGCATACTTGAGGTCTATCCTTTTCGCGAAGGTTGATGTATCCGGGGTAGAGCGTTCATTTCTCCCGGGCCTTCTTTCATGATCTTTGCCGTGCTCGGAAAAGGTAATTTCTGAAGCTTGGTCGAACATGGAAAATCTAAGCCGTGAGACAGTGTGTAAAGCCTAGACGGCGATAAGGAGGTTGGAAACGTGCCGCAGCAGGGACTGCCGGGCTGGACAAGTTACATCTGGATCGCTCTCCTCTTTCTGTTTATGTACTTCTTCACCATCAGGCCCCAGCAGAAGGAGCAGCGGGAAAGGGCCGAGATGATAAGGTCGCTCAAACCGGGAGACAAGGTGGTCACGGCCGGAGGGCTCATCGGCGTGATCACTAAGGTAGAAGATATGTCGGTAAGAGTAAGGGTTGCCGAAAGGGTTGAGGTTGAGGTCCTTAAGACCGGTATCGCGAGGCCCATTAGAGACTAAAGTCCAGCGCGTTAGAATTGGCTTCATTTTGGCACTAAGAAGAGATCCAATCCGGACGGTCACGTCCGGTCTTTTTTCTGTATAATTGGCATGGAAGAACGAGCGCAGTCGGGGAGAATGGGAGATTCCGGTGGCCGGCCGGAGGAGATCCAAAATGGATAGAGAATAGATCCATTTGTGCCAATTGGTCTGGCCAGTAGGGAGGGGCCGCTTTGGAAGAAAGATCATCCTTCGACCTTCGCAGGAAGGGCGGTCTGCCCATTTACTTGCAGGTAAAAAGAAGGATCGAATCGCTCATCTCCAGTGGTCAGTGGAAGAGGGGACAGCGCCTCCCCACGGAGCGCGCCCTTGCCGCGGAACTGGGCGTCAGCCGCAATACCGTAAGCCTCGCATACAGGCAGCTGGAGGCCGAGGGTCTTATTACGTCCAGGCAGGGACGGGGTACCTTTGTCGCCGAGGCCGACGACATCCTGCGCATGGAGAACAAGAGGGAGCGCTTGAACAGGGTGATTGATTCCGCCCTGGACGACGCCCTTGCACTTGGGGTGAACCCCGACGAGTTTCTCCAGGTCATGTCGCGCAGGGTGGAAGAACGCCGGAAGATGCTCTCCGATGTGAAGATCGCTTTCGTTGAGTGCAACCGGGAACAGCTTGACTACTTCAGCAAGGAGCTCGAGCTCGGCACCGGCGTGAAAGTGCTGCCCGTTCTGACCGACGACCTTGTCCGCGGGGCCGAGGAGGCGAGAGAGACGGTTGCCCGTTCCGACATGGTTGTCACCACATTCTTTCATCTCGACGAAGTGCGAGCGTCTTTCCCCGAGAGGTCAGAGGACGTCCTCGGGATCGCACTTGACCCCGATATGGAGACCATCGTGCGCATAGCAAGACTGCCTCCGGGCTCCAACGTGCTTTTGGTCTGCATTTCGGAAAGGTTCGCCGAGAGGGTAAAGAAGTCCATCGAGCTTGCCGGGATTGCCGAGGTGAACATCGAGACGGTTACCGATCGAGACCCGGAAGTAATCCAGGACAAGCTCAAGGGGAAGCGGGCGGTTATTGTGTCGCCCGGAAGGCAGAAGGAGGTTTCGGCGATGGCCAAGAGGGGGACTCAGATCATCGAGTTCGTCTACCGGCCGGACGCGGGCTCGGTGAATCTGCTCAGGTCCTCCGTACTTGAACATCGCAAAATGAACAGGCAGAAGGGGGTCCTTGGTGGTGAGTGATTCACCGTATGAGATCGCGGTCAACAGAAAATGGTGCAAAAAGTGCGGTCTCTGTATAGCGTTTTGCCCCAAAGACGTGCTTAAGAGCGATGATGACGGCGGGCCGGTAGTGGCGGCTCCCTCGCAGTGCATTGGTTGCCTTCTTTGCGAGATGCACTGTCCGGACTTTGCCATCATCGTGAGGAGGAGGTCCGAGCAATGACGGAGGGAAAGCCCAGGCTTCTTCTTGGCAATGAAGCCTGTGTGGAGGGTGCTATAGCGGCAGGCCTGAAGTTCTTCGCGGGCTACCCCATAACGCCGTCTACCGAGATCGCCGAGCTTTGCGCCGCGTATCTCCCGAAGGTAGGCGGCAAGTTCATGCAGATGGAAGATGAGATCGCCAGCATGGCGGCGATTTGTGGTGCCTCGCTGGCCGGCAGGAAATCCATGACGGCAACGTCCGGTCCTGGGTTTTCTCTGAAACAGGAGAACATTGGATTCGCGGTGCAGGCCGAGATCCCGTGTGTAGTGGTGGACGTGCAGAGAGTGGGACCTTCTACAGGTATGCCGACGTCGGCTGCCCAAGGCGACGTCATGCAGTCCAGGTGGGGTACCCACGGCGACCACGAGATCGTGGTGCTCTCGCCGTCATCGGTCCTGGAAGCATACACTCTGACTGTATCCGCGTTTAACATAGCCGAAGAGCTGAGGACGCCGGTCATCCTGCTCATGGATGAGATGGTCGGCCACCTCCGCGAGAAGGTCGTTCTTCCCGATAAGTCGGAACTGGCCGTGAAAGACAGGGCAAAGCCCGAACTTCCGCCCGGTCAGTACAAACCTTACGCCGACTACGGCGATCCGTCCAAGGTAGCCCCTCTCGCCGCTTTCGGAGAAGGCTACAAGTACCATGTGACCGGTCTCACCCACGGCGAGGACGGGTTCCCGACGAACAACCCGGACCTTGGCGCCAGGCAGATCAAGAGGATAAACGACAAGATCGCGTCCAGGAAGAATGACCTGCCTCAGGCCGAAGAGCTGTTTACCGACGATGCAGAGGTGTTCGTGTTCTCCTACGGCGGCACCGCCAGGTCGGCCAAGAAGGCCGTCCGGGACGCCCGCGCCATGGGGCTCAAGGCGGGCCTGATCCGCCCCGTCACCATCTGGCCCTTCCTCGAGGAGCCGCTCCTCAGGGCCAAGGCCAAGGAGCCCAAGGCGGTTATCGTCCCCGAGATGAACTTGGGCCAGATAATCCTCCCTGTTAAGCGCGTAATGGGAGACGCCTGCCCCGTAATCGGCGTCAACAGGCTGGGCGGACGGTACATCGAGCCGGAAGAGATCTTGGACGCAATTAAGGAGGCGATTCACCGTGGCTCTGCCTCTTGAGAAGTATCTGCGTGTGGGCAAATTGCCACATATCTGGTGCCCCGGATGTGGCCACGGCATTATAACCCAAGCCATCATACGGGCCATCGACGAAAC
>DUSU01000055.1 GCA_012842425.1 Candidatus Fermentithermobacillaceae bacterium
CCCGCCCGGGAGGCGAGGAGGCAGTCGTAGCCAGTACGTTCAGCGCGTCCCTTTGCCTTGCGTGCTAAAGGCGGATCTCTCCTCCAACTCCGTCGCGCAGGGCCTCTACGATGCGTTCGCGGTCCGCCGACAAGTCTTCCTCTGTCAGCGTGCGGTCCGTGGGGCTGTAGGTCAGCCGGAGCGCTATGCTCTTCTTCCCTTCTGGGATAGGCGGCTTGTCGTAGACATCAAACACCGTGACCGAATGGAGGTCTCTTGCCGTCTCCTTGACGATCTTGACGATCGCCCCTGCGGGTACGCCGGCATCCACCACTACGGCTATGTCGCGCTCGACGGGCATGAACTTGGAGATGGGACTAAACCGTTTCTCCTTGGCCATGGCCAAGATCGCCTCAACCGAGAACCACGCCGCGGCGCACGGCCCCGCAAGGTTCAGGTTCTTCTTTACCAGCGGGTGGAGCTCTCCAACCTCGCCGACGGTCGAGTGACCCGCCACAACCCTAGCGGATACTCCGGGATGGAGCGGCATGGACGCCCCGGGCAGGAACGACGCTTCGAGCCCCATGAGCCTGAGAAGGGTTTCCAGAGCTCCCTTCAGCCTGAAGAACGTGGCTTGGGACTCCCCTTCCACCCACGTCCCTTCCTTCAGGGTTCCGTACATGACAAGCCCCAGTTGGACTGCCTCAAGGGGCAGCTCTTGAGTTGACGGGAAGAACACGCGTCCCGTCTCCCAGAAGAAGCCTCCGGGCATCCTCACGCTCTGGTTCCGTAGGACAACCTTGAGGAGGCCGGGAAGGAGGCTGGTCCTCAGGACAGACTCGCTAGACGACAGGGGGTCCATAAGCGGCACACCCTGAAAACGGGCATCGGACGCATCCCAGCCCATGGCCAGTAGGTCATCAGGGGACAAGAGCGACGTCGTCACCACTTCGTGACCGCCTATCGCCGCCAAGAAATCCTTCATCTTGTCGAACCAGACGTATTGCCGGTTTGGCGGCCCTCCAGGCGTTGCCGGGGTGAGGGGCTTCGACTCAAACATGTGATACCCGTACTGCCTGGCGATCTCCTCGCACAGGTCGATCTCCTCTTTGATGTCTACTCTCCTGGGAGGGACCGTAACCTCCATGGTTTCGAAGTCTCCCGCCTTCTCTATTGGCCCCGGCGCGAAGCGGAGGCTCTCGAATATCTCCCTGCACTTTTCGGCAGGAATAGGGGCACCGAGCGTCCGCTTTATGACCCTCGTCGAGAAGGAGATGGACTTCCTCGAGGGTTCCATCACGTTGGCGTCACTCCTACCCACCTCGGGCACCCCACCGGCATAACGCGCAATGAGTTCGGCGGAGCGCTCGATGGCAACGGGTTGAGCAGTTGGGTCCACCGTCTTTTCAAACCTCGCGGCCGCCTCGGTGCGCAGGCGGAGCTTCCTGTAGGTCTGCCTGGTGGGAATCGGAGCGAAGAAGGCCGACTCGAGGAGGATGTTCCTTGTTTCGCCGGACACCTCTGTGCGCGCGCCGCCCATGACGCCTGCGACCGCTACCGGGCCGCGGGCGTCGGCTATGACGAGCATGCCCTCTTCGAGCTGCCTCTCCTCTCCGTCAAGGGTCTCAATGGTTTCTCCCCGTCGGGCCCTCCTCGCCCAGATGGTTTTTCCCTCAAGCTTATCTGCATCGAAAGCGTGCAGGGGCTGGCCGGTTTCGAGCATGACATAGTTTGTGACATCCACAATCGCGCTTATGGGCCGCATGCCTGCGAGCATTAGCCTGCGCTCGATCTCGACGGGCGCGTACGCCGGACGCACTCCCCTCACAACCTTCCCGACATACCGGGGGCAGAGGTCGGGGTCAGGGAGCTCGACCTTCCACTCACCGGGCTCATCCGGATCATGAGCAGGGCGGCGGCTTCCGAAGGGGCCTGCCCAGTCCCACTTCTGGAAGACATCCGGCAGCTTCAGGGGCTTCCCCGAAAGGGCAGAAGCCTCTATGGCGACTCCCATGATGGAAAGGCAGTGGGAGTAGTTGACCGTGAGGTCCAGTTCCATGACCCAATCGTCCAGTTCAAGGACTTCCTGGGCGCTGAGGCCGAGGGGAGTCCCCGGCGGCAGGATGATGATATCTTCGCCTTCCCTGTGCTCCTCGCCGGCAAGTATCTCGCTTGCGCACACGACCATCCCTTGAGACTCAACTCCGGCGAAGTCCCTGGTCTCAATGGTTACTCCTCCGGGTATCCTCGAAGAAGGCGCGGCCAAGAGGACAATGTTACCTTTCTCAAGACCGGGAGCCCCGCTCACCACGGTATAGCGCCTCGAGCCGGTGCTTAGGGTCCCCACCTTTAGGTGAGGTCTGGATGGATGAGGAGAAACATCTTCCACAAGCGCCGAAACAACTCCAGACAGGTCAAGTTTCTCAAAGGTCAGGTTCTCGACCTTAACGCCCGCAAGGGTGAGCCTCTCGCACGTCTCCTCGACTGTCCAGTCCAGATCCACGTATTCCTTAAGCCATTTCCACGGCACCTTCATGAGTCACGCCCCCTTACAGCCCTTCGAATTGGGTGAGGAACCTGAGGTCGTTCTCAAACAAGACCCTCAGGTCGTCTATGCCCCACTTGAGCATGGCGGCCCTATCGAGACCGAAGCCGAATGCGAAACCGGTGACTTCTTCGGGGTCATATCCTCCGTTTCGGATGACCCTGGGGTGGACCATGCCGGCCCCGGAGAGCTCCAGCCAGCCGGTGCGGCCGCAGACCTGGCACCCCTTGCCCTTGCAGATGGTGCAGGAGACGTCGATCTCGGCCGACGGCTCGGTGAACGGGAAGTAGCTGGGCCGTAGCCTGATGTTCGTATCGGGCCCGAAAAAGCCCCTGGCAAACTCGAGGAAACACCCTTTAAGGTGCTCAAAGGTTATGTGGCGGTCAATGACCAGGCCTTCCACCTGGTGAAAGACCGGGCTGTGAGAGGCATCCATCGGGTCGCGCCGGTAGACCCTGCCCGGCACTATGAACCTCACGGGGAGCTTACCCTGCATGTCGAGCATGCCCCTAATCTGACCGGGAGAAGTATGAGTCCTAAGTAGAGTCGTGTCGGTAAGGTAAAGAGTATCCTGGGCATCTCTCGCCGGATGCCCCGGCTCTAGGTTCAGCTTCACGAAGTTCATCTCGTCGGTCTCGGCTTCGCGGCTCTCGTATACCGTGAAGCCCATTCCGTAGAAAATCCCGACAATCTCGCGGAGCGCCCTTGTGAGCGGGTGCAGGCTTCCGACCTGCGGGGTATTGCCAGGAAGCGTGACATCCACGACTTCCTGCCTGACCTTCTCCTCCAGCGCCTTCCTCTCAAGCGAGGCGGTTTTCTCCCTGAGCTGCGTCTCAATGGCCTCACGGAGCGCATTCACCTTGGCTCCGAATCCGGGCCTCTTCTCTTTGGGAAGAGAACCTACGGTCTTCAAAAGACCCGTTAGTTCCCCCTTCTTGCCCAGGTACCTGAGGCGTATCTGGTCAAGTTCTGCGAGGGTTTTCGCTTCTTCAATCTCCCTCAGGACGCGATCACCCATGTCGTCCACTTGATTTCTCATCTGTGTCTCGGGGATGACGGCCCTTCCCCTACTTCCTCCTTTCCTGTGCCTAGAGCGAGTTTCTCGTTCCAAAAGCAAACAAAAAAGCTTTCGTCCATTGGACGAAAGCCGTCGCTTCCGCGGTACCACCAGGCTTG
This sequence comes from Candidatus Fermentithermobacillaceae bacterium, assembly GCA_012842425.1. Lineage (GTDB taxonomy): Bacteria > Bacillota > Sulfobacillia > Fermentithermobacillales > Fermentithermobacillaceae > UBA3951. The sequence continues at coordinate 3,701 of DUSU01000055.1, forward strand.
ACCGGCCGCTGCCGGCCCCCTCTGAGCTCCCTTATCGCGGGAGTCACGCCGGACCTACCAAAGCATCAGCCCGGAGGCTCCGGAGCGAATTCCGGCGGTTTCACGGGGGAACTCGCAGCGTTATGTTCCCCTCTCTGGACGCTACCTTCCGCCCACGTTCTCCATCATTGCCCCATGTTCCGTATGAACCTATATACCTAACCTGTATGAAGCCGGTGAGTTTCCGGTGAGTGCTTACGTAATCTCCCGGATGCCCCGGTCCCTTATCGTCTCCTCGATCCTAAGATAATGGCAATACAGGAGGTACGCAACCACAGAACCTGTTCTCTCAAAAAAACTCCAGAACGCTTCCGAAAGTCGCATGGCTACCCCCCGCTTCTCTTCCTTTCGGGTATTATACCATGCGTTTTTCCGGCGACAAAATCTAGGAATGTCCCATTCTCTGGCGGAGCGCTTCGTAGAGGATCATCCCGGAAGCCACTGCCACATTGAGCGACTCCGTTCCCCCCGGCATCGGGATGGATATCTCTAGGCCCGGCACAGACAACACTTCGTCGTCTAGCCCCTTGGCTTCGTTGCCGAAAACCAGGCACAAGCTCTTGGTGAGATCCGCTTCCCACGGCGAGACGCCTCTCCGGGGCACGGTCTTGCAGATCTCCATCCCCTCAGAACGCCTCTTGAGCAGGTAGCCGGTCGGCGAAACGTCCCTTCTCGGGCTCCGGACTGCTACCCGAAACACCGTCCCCGCCGAAGCCCGGATACACTTCGGAGAAAACGGGTCGGCGCCGGAACCGAGGAAGACCACGGATGATGCTCCCACCGCCGAAGCGGTCCTGACGAGGGTGCCCACATTTCCCGGGTCCTGGATATCTACACCCACTACTTCCAACTGCTTGTCCCAAGGGCTCTTGGGCACGGTTTCCTTGAACCGGAAAGGCACGCCCACGACGCACAAGACCCCTTGGGGGCTCTTGGTCTCAGACATCCGCTCAAACAGTTCGTCCGGCACGGTGAACACTTGCCGGGGTGCAGGGCCTCGCTCGAGGAGCCTACTCACCTCTGCCCCAGACGGCGAACTAAAGAAGGAGCGCGACATGACCAGGTATTCGATGTCTACGCCCGTCTCAAGCGCCATCATCACCGACGGCGGTCCTTCGACGACCGTCATCCCGGTCTTCTCCCGCTCCTTCTTGCCTGAAAGGCTCTTTATGAACCTCCACGGCACTTCGCGCAACATGGGTCTTTAAGCCTGCTTCGCTGCCTTGGCTTTGGCCACTTCAACCAGATCGCGGAAAGCCTTCTCGTCGGTGACGGCCAGATCAGCCAGCATCTGGCGGTTGACCTGGACTCCCGCGTTCTTGAGCCCGTTCATGAAAGTGCTGTAGTTCATGCCGTTCAGCCTGGCCGCGGCGTTGATGCGGGCGATCCACAGGCTCCTGAACTCTCTTTTCTTCTCACGCCGGTGTCTCCTGGCGTAATGGAGGGCCTTCATGACCGTCTCGTTGGCCATGCGGAACGACTTGGACCGCTTACCCCAATAGCCCTTTGCGAGCTTCAGAATCTTCTTGTGTCTCTGCTTGTTGATAATGCCTGTTTTGACGCGAGGCATCTACGTTACCCTCTTTCTCGAGCGCTTATTAGGTATCCGAGGCCTTATTTGTAGGGTATAAGGGCCCGGATTCTCTTCTCGTGGACCTTCGTGAGGCCTGAATCTTTCTTCAGGCGACGCCTTCTCGCAGCGTCCTTGCCCTCCAGCCTGTGGCTGTGGCCCGAATGGAAATGACGTATCTTGCCGGTTCCGGTCACGGAAAAGCGCTTCTTAGCCCCGCTGTGGGTCTTCATCTTGTTCTTGGCCACTATGGAACATCTCCCTCTGGCGACTCATGCCTCTTTCGGTGTCTCGGCAGGTGGCTTTGGAGCCTGGGCTCCCGTTTGAGGCCTGGGTGAAAGGACCATGGTCATGTTGCGTCCCTCGATCTTAGGCGCTCTCTCCACGATGCAAATGTCCTTTACCCTCTCCAACAGCCTCTCCAGAACCCTCTGACCGTTCTCGATATGGGCCATCTCGCGGCCCCGAAACATGATGGTCGCCTTTACCTTGTCACCTTCACGAAGAAACCTTTCCGCCGCCCTAGCGCGCACGTCGAAGTCGTGCTGGTCTATGGTCGGCCTCATCTTGACTTCCTTGACATCCTGCGTCTTCTGCTTCTTCCGGGCCTCTCTGGCGCGCTTGGCCTGCTCGTACTTCCACTTGGAATAGTCCATGATACGGCATACGGGCGGTCTGGCCTGCGCCGCAACCTCAACGAGGTCGAGGCCCCTCTCACGAGCAATCCTCAGGGCTTCGTGGGTAGGCACGATGCCCATCTGCTCCCCTTCTGGGGAAACCAACCTTACCTCTCTCACCCGGATCTGTTCGTTGACCCTTAGGTCCTGACTAATGCTTTTCAGCCTCCCCTCTGCCCCTTCTAAATCAAGATGGGCGGGTTACCACCCGCCCACAGAAACCGCTGTTAGTCGCAAGATGCAGTAAGCGACGAACCTCTATCTGTGAACCTTACCGGCCCGGCGGGCCGTAAGGTGAGAAGCGGATGGCTTCTACTTCACTGTAAGCGCAACAGCTTGCGCACCCTTTCATACTATACAGGATGTCGCCAGATGTCAAAACCAAACTGCTCTACTCCGGCCTCCTAACCAGAGGCTCAAGCGCCTTTGTGTGCGCCTCTTCGGCCGCTTTGTCCATGAACTCCTCCAGCGCGAAGGAACCCAGATCTCCCAGTGAGCGGTGGCGCACCGAGACCGTACCGTTCTCCACCTCCCTGGCGCCTACTATGAGCATGTAGGGCACCTTCTGGAGCTGCGCCTGCCTGATCTTGTACCCCATCTTCTCGGCGCCGAGGTCGCAGTCCACGCGGAATCCTTTTTCCCTAAGCGCTCCCGCGACTTTCGAGGCGTATTCAGCCTGCTTCTCGGATACGGGGATCACGGCTACCTGCGTAGGCGACAGCCAGAGCGGGAAAGCGCCGGCGTAGTGCTCGACCAAGCCTGCCACAAACCTCTCCATGCTGCCCAAGACGGTCCTGTGGATCATGACCGGCCTGTGCTTCGCCCCGTCCTCGCCGATGTAGCTTATGTCAAACCGCTCGGGGAGGTTGAAGTCCACCTGGATCGTCGGTCCCTGCCAGAGCCGCCCCAGGGCGTCCTTGATCTTGATGTCGATCGCGGGACCGTAGAACTTGGCCTCGCCCGGATCGATCTTGTACTCCAGGTTCTTGCGGTTGAGAGCGGCGGCAAGGGCGTTCTCAGCCAGCTCCCAAGTTGCATCGTCACCGGCATACTTGGACTTATCCTCCGGGTCGCGCACCGAAAGCATGCAGTAGTACTCGCTGTATCCGAAGACGCGCATCATGTACTCGGTAAGGTCGAGCACCCCGACGATCTCGTCCTCCAGCTGCTCGGGCGTGCAGAACAGGTGGGCATCGTCCTGCGTGAACCCGCGGACGCGCAGCGCGCCGTGAAGCACTCCTGAACGCTCAAACCTGTAGACCGTCCCGAGCTCGCCCATCCTCATGGGTAGGTCACGATAGCTCCTGGTCGCGTTCTTGAACATCAGGATGTGGAAGGGACAGTTCATGGGCTTAAGCTGGTACTCCACTTCCTCTATGGCCATGGGCGCGTACATGTTGTCCTTGTACCAGTTCCAGTGTCCCGACGTTTTCCAGAGCTCCAGTTTGGCGATGTGCGGCGAGTAGACGATGTCGTACCCTCTCCGCCGGTGCTCTTCCCGCCAGAAGTCCTCAATGAGTTCGCGGATGAGACCGCCCTTGGGATGCCAGTACACGAGCCCGGGGCCGCCCTCTTCCTGGATGCTGAAGAGGTCCAGTTCCTTGGCGAGCCTCCTGTGGTCGCGCTTCTTGATCTCCTCAAGCCGATCGAGATGGGCCTGAAGGTCTTCCTGCTTCACAAAGGCCGTTCCGTAGATCCTCTGCAGCATCGGCAGCCTCTCGTCCCCGTGCCAGTAGGCGCCCGCCACGCTGAGGAGCTTGAACGCCTTCACCATGCCGGTGGACGCCACGTGAGGCCCTGCGCAGAGGTCCACAAACTCACCCTGGCGGTAGATAGATATGGGCTCGCCTTCGGGCAGTTCCTCCAGGAGTTCCTGTTTGTAGGGCTCATCCATGTCCCGGAAAAGCTTCACGGCCGTCTCCCTGTCGATTTCCTCTCTTACGACGGGCAGGTTTTCCGAGACGATCTTCTTCATCTCCGCTTCGATCTTCTCCAGATCTTCGGGAGTGAACGGAGTCGGCACGTCAAAATCGTAGTAGAACCCGTCCTCGATCGCGGGTCCGATGGCCAGCTTCGCTTCGGGACGCAGGCGCTTCACGGCCTGGGCGAGGATGTGCGCCGCAGTATGGCGGAGCGCCCACCTTGCCCGTTCGTCGTCAAACGTGAGCGGCACAACGCTGCAGTTTCCGGTCACTTTAGCCCGGAGTTCTCTGGCCTCGTCGCCTTCGCCGACCATGAGGACGTCGTTCTTCCAGCCGAAGGCTTTCTTGACGTCCAGGAAGGTGCTGCCGCTCTCCAAAGCGCAGGATTTGTCCTCCCATCTCACTTCGTACCCCTTTTCCGACATCCCTATCTCCTCCTCGCGTTTCCTTATCCTCTGAATCCTCTGGGTCCTCAGAGACACTCGTCTCCAGTCTGTGAGTCCGCGTACACCTATCTGCGCCGGCCGCATCTAGGAACTCAATCAAAAAACCCCGTCCCGAAAAGGGGCGGGGTTCCGCGGTTCCACCCTTGTTCAGCCGCTAGCGTGAGCTCCGTGCAGTCCTGCTGTCCCTGCTGTATCCTGCTCTATCCCGCGCCATTTCTGACTCGCGCCCGGGCTTACACTAGTCCGCTCAGGTCTCGCGAGCGTCACTTACGCGCGTGGCGAGCGTTAGGAGAGCTTTGCGGGCTCCTTGCCAGAGCCTTCTCGCGCCGCACTCGCGGCCGAGCCTTCGCACAGCGACTCTCTCCAGGCTTTATCGCGCCTTGGTTCTCGCCGGAGTTATCCGCGTACCTCCCTCCGTACCGCTCTTCTCGCGAATGCCTGCCCTTTGCAGGCCCACCGCCCTTATCCTTCTGGTACGGGCCAGGGCGGGCTCGCTTGAGCACCGGGCACCGGAATCCTCCGGAGGCTCCGAGGTGGTGTTTCCCGCGTTCGCCGGGGCGGCTTTCAGCCTTCGGCCATCCCTTTCTTGTCGGCGGGTGCGCAGTACGTTCCTCTTCACAGCCTGAAATATAGGTTTGGAGGATTATAACTCCCTTCCGAGACCTGGATCAAGTCTTTTGGCCCAAGCCGATTGCGTCAACCTACTGTAGGAATGCCACCCCACCACCTGCATGCCGGTGTCACAGAATACTCGCATGACTGATTGACCTAAGCCACTGTCGCAGCGGGGTTACCTTCCCCGCCAACACTGGCA
>DUSU01000056.1 GCA_012842425.1 Candidatus Fermentithermobacillaceae bacterium
ACCTCAAAGTAGTGCCGGACACAGCGAAACCCTGACTCCTCGTTGCCTCCCACAACATGCCTCACTCTTCTCTTGAGGGGAACCCCGCTCTCCTTAAGAGCCCTCAGAGCATAGAGGCAGGCCACGGTAGGTCCCTTGTTGTCTTGCGCGCCCCTGCCGTACACATATCCCTCTGAGACCTCGCCTAACGCGTCCTTAGTCCAGCCGGACCCGATGGGGACGATGTCCACATGCGTGAGCGTCATGGCCATCTCTTCGCCGGAACCGATCTCGGCATGCACCGCGTACCCGTCAACGTTCTTCGTCTTCATACCGAACCGCTCGGCCTCCTGAGTCACAAACCGGAGGGCCTTGTCAACCTCTTCCCCGAAAGGCTTGCCGTCCACGGCCTCGGTCCCCACGCTGGGTATCCTAAGAAGCCTCAAGAGACAGTCGACTATCTCATCCCGCTTAGGCTCAATCCAAGAATCGAGATAAGAGGCAAATTCCTTTTCGTTCATAGTGATCCCCACTTTCCAGAATTCCTTAGGCCTCTGGAGGGCCTCAACTAATCTTTCACAAATCCTCCCCGTTATCCTGCCGAAATCAATGGGCTTTCCGGGGCAAACGAAATTGTATGTCACTTTTGTTTGTGTGTAGCAACTTGTTTTGAATCGTGATAGACTATCACCGGAACCACCGGACAAGCCGGACAAGATCCGGCCTTACAGGATAGGCTAACCGAGAGGAGGGACGTCGTAAACTCAGTTTCCCGAAGCCTTTTGACGCGCAATACTGCAGAATCCATGACGCAGAAAGCAAGTAACGGTCAAGTGGGGTTTCCAAGACTTATCGTAGCGCAAGGCATCTCTAGGGAGGTATCAACTTGCTGGAGAAACTCTTCAAACTAAAGGAAAACCGCACCGATGTGCGGACTGAGGTTCTAGCCGGCGTTACCACATTTATGACCATGGCATACATAATGTTCGTGAACCCCGATATCCTCTCGGCCACCGGCATGCCCTTCGGGCCCGTGATGACCGCGACTGTGATAGCGGCCGGAGTTACCACGATTCTGGCAGGTCTCCTGTCCAACTACCCGTATGCCCTGGCCAGCGGCATGGGCCTGAACGCCTTTTTCGCCTTCACCGTAGCCGCCAAGGCCGGATGGCAGGCGGCTCTCGGTGTCGTCTTCCTTGAGGGTATCATCTTCCTTATCCTCTCGGTCACCGGAGCCATCAACACCATCGACCGCGCCATTCCGACCACGCTGAAGCGGGCGGTCGGAGTCGGCATCGGTCTCTTCATTGCGCTTATCGGCTTCAACAACGCAGGTCTCATCCAGGCCAGCCCCGCGACCTTGATCACCAGAGGCAACCTGACCGACAAGGGCCCCGCCCTCGCCATAATTGGACTCCTCATAACCGGCATCCTCATGGCCCTCAAGGTCCGCGGCGCTATGCTCATCGGCATCCTCATCACAACGGTCATCGGAATACCCATGGGAGTCACCAAGATCACCGGCAGCATCATTGGAAAGCCCGAGTCGCTGGCGCCTATCTTCATGAAGATGGATCTGAAGGGCGCTCTGAGCCTTGGGTTCATGACCATATTCTCCTTCTGGTTCGTCGACGTGTTTGACACCGTCGGCACGCTCATGGGAACTGCGTCTAGGGCCAAGATGCTGGATGAAAACGGCCAGCTCCCGAGGATCAAGGAGGCCATGACCGCTGACGCCATCGGTACCTGCCTTGGCGCCGTGTTGGGAACGAGCACCGTTACCACCTACGTTGAGTCCAGCGCGGGTATTGCCGAGGGCGGTAGGACAGGTCTCACTGCAGTGGTCGTAGGAATCCTGTTCCTGGTATCGCTCATCTTCGCCCCGCTCGCGGGAATGGTGCCGAGCCAGGCAACCGCTCCTGCCCTCATCATCGTAGGCGTCCTCATGATGCTCCCTGTAAAAGAGATCGACTGGGAAGACTTCAGCGACGCCCTGCCTGCCTTCATAACCATCATCATGATGCCCTTCGCCTACTCCATCTCGGACGGCATCGCGGCAGGCTTCGTCGTGTACCCGATAGTCAAGCTGGCTACCGGAAAGGCAAAAGAGATCCACTGGTTGGTCTACGTGCTCGGCGTCTTGTCCGTTATCCACCTCGCGCCATCCATGTTCTCATTCCTGGGACTCTAGAGCGCACGGAAAACCGAAGGGGACCCTCACCGGGTCCCCTTACTCTATGCTATCTTTCTCCAAAGCCTACCGCTCTCCGCGGCCAGCCTTCTCCAGGGTTCTCCCTATTCGCCCCTCACGAGCACGCGGATCTCCACGGCCATGTTGTTGGAGCTTAAGTCAACCCTGATCTCGTCGCCGAGACGGAGGTCGGTACGCCTGAGCGTGGTGCTGGCGTACTTAATCACGCAGCCGGTAGGCACCGAGAACGAGATGATGTCGCCGTCGTCGTCGATGGTGATGATGAAGTCCTGGGCGCTCTGGCTGATAGACAGGATGGTCCCGCCGACATCGCCGAACTCGGCGCTCTCGTCCCTGTTCTTGACGGCGATCTCAACCAGCTTGTTGCCCGCTACGGTGGCCTTTACTTCATCGCCAACCCTCAGATCTTCGGGCTTAAGCACCTCCGTGCCGTACGAGATATAGACGTCAGATGCAAGGGGCAGAGTGACGTCTCCTCCCTCGGACTTGGTGATGACGACGGTGATACCCGTAGTAGCCTTGGTGATGCGCTTTATAACACCGGTCAGGGTCTCGTTCCTCTCGCCGCGGGTTACGACCTTCACTGCGGTGGCCATGTCGTTGTCACCGAGGGTCGCCACGACCTCGTCGCCGATGCGCAGGTCGTCGAAGACCAGCGTGCGGGAACCCCATGTGATCTTGCAGTCAGAAGCCAGCCTGACGAGCCGGAACTCGCCGTCAGCGTCTTTCACCGTGATCCTTCGGAGTCCGGGGATCGACACTATCTTGCCGGTCACGGTCGCCGGCGCCCTCTCGATGACCTTAAGGGCAGTCACCAGGTCGTTGGCTCCGATGGTCGCCTCGATTTTATCGCCTACCTGCAGGTCTTCAAAGGTCAGGGTGGTGGAACCGTACTTGATGGTGCAGTTCGAAGCCAGCCTGATCGTCTCGACCCGGCCGTCTTCATCTTCGATGCTCAGCCTCCGGCTTCCTGGGATGGATACTATCTGCCCGGTCACTACGATCTCAGCCCTCCTGGTGACTTTGAGAGCGGTCACCAGGTTGTTGGCCCCGATGGTCGCCTCGACCTTGTCGCCTACGCGAAGGTCTTCATAGTTAATCTTGGTGGAACCGTAGGTGATGGTGCAGTTCGAAGCCAGCCTGATGCTCTGCACCGTGCCGTCTTCATCCTCGATATTGAGCCTGCGGTTTCCAGGGATGGATACTATCTGCCCGCTAACGACTATCTGCGCCTTCTCAGTCACCTTTAGAGCGGTGGCGGTACCGTTGGCCCCGACAGTCGCCTGGACCTTGTCGCCTACTTGCAGGTCTTCAAAGTCCAAAGTGGTTGAGCCGTAAGTGATCTTGCAGTTCGATGCAAGTTTGATGAGGTGGATATCCTCGTCGGAGTCCTCGATGAAGAGCCTCCGGTTGCTGGCGATCAGGACGATTTCGCCGGCTATGATCTCGGTCGTGGGCCCGGAGACGTCATCCAACAGGTTGATGAACAGGGCCACTCCCTGACCGTTGGAGAGCACCTCTACGGTGTCGCCAACGCTGATGTCGTCCCACTTCGCCGGCCTGTTGTCCACAAGGATAAGAGCGTCGGGAGAGATAGTGTACGTGGCCGACCGCCCGGACGAAGTCTTGACCGTGATCTTGTTTCTCTTAATCTCGGTAACCTTGCCGGTTACGCGATAGTCGGTTTCCCCGGGAATCTCCCCGGTAAGGAAACGGTCGATGATGGTCGCCATTTCTGCCCTGGTCACAGCCTTGTTGGGCTTGAACTGGCCGCCCGGGTATCCCTGGAAGAGCCCGAGCTCAACTGCCACGGCAACGTAGCCGACCATCCCTTTGGGAATCGCGTTTGCGTCCTTGTAGGGCAGTTTGACGTTCATCTGGGCAAGGGCCGCGTCCTCTTCACCTAGGGCACGCACCATGACCATGGATATCCACGCCCGGCTGGCAGGAGCGCTCGGGTTCACCTCGGATATCTTGACCCAACCCTCTTGGACTGCGAGCAATACGTAGCCCAATGCCCACTTGGAGCTGCTGGGGACAAACGGCAGGTACGTATTGTTAACCTTCTTGCTGCGGGACTGAAGGTAACGGGCGAGGTCCTCGAGGTACTCTTCCAGCTCGTCCCTGTCGTTAAACCGGTCCCAGTCCATCCGGTACCGGCTGTCGTCCATTTCCCACCCGAAGGCATCATAGGTGCCTGCGAACCTACGGGCAATTTCCTGGGCCTCTTCCTCCATGTCGAGGGCCCTGATGATCATGGCAAGCGCCTCTGCCTGAGTCACAGGGTTGTTGGGCTTGAAAACATTGCCGTCGTAACCGTTGATTATCCCAAACCCCTTCATCCTGGCGATCGACGCAACCGCCCACAGGGCTTCCTGTAGATCATAGAAGGAGAGGTTGTTTTGCTTCGATAGATTCTTCAGGGCTTTCTGCACGGACTTCTCTATGTCTTTCAGTGGGTCCTTGCCCTTGGCCTGGGCAAATCCCGGCGAGACGAAGACGAACGTCATCGCCACGACTAGAGCCAGCGTGAGCACTACGGCCGGACGCCGCAGTTTTCGCTGCTTGTACACACTACCGCCTCCTTGTCTTGTACAATTGCTCCATATATATCGCAGGAGGCGCGAGGAATCTGGTTGGTAAGTAGGCCCAGTTTAAGCTCGGCTCGCGGCAGCAACTCCCTACGAAGTCCCTGTATAAGAGGCTATTCCGCTGCTAGGATCCTTTCGAGGGTAGTGGGGTGCGTCCAAGCAAACCAGCGTATGAAGGGTGGCGGTTGGACATCGGTCAGGTTGCTCTTGGCAATATTTACCTGACTCCGAATGAAAGACTCGCTGTCTTGAGTGAGGCTCAGGGCGAAGGCATCTGCGGTCTTCTCAAAGGACCGGGACACATAGCACGAGACCGGGTTCGAGATATACGAAAAGAGGACGATGAAGGCAAAGAGCGTGAGAAGACAGTTCTCCAGGTCGCTGTACCGGAAAGAAGCCCGCGCTTCAGGGCGGGCCATGCGAAAGAGGACTAGGCAGACGAGGACTCCCAGTGCGGAAAGAAGGGTGCCCCACATCACATGCCCGTGTCTCCAGTGGCCCAGCTCGTGGGCCAGTACGAACCTGATCTCGTGAAGAGGTCTGGTCTCAATGAGCGTGTCGTACAGGACAACCTGACGGGTGCGCCCTATCCCGGCGAAATAGGCGTTTACCCTTGCAGTCTTCGCCGAAGCGTTCATGACCAGAACCTGGTCTACCTGAAGCCCCGCCGCCGTAGAGAGATTGCGCACCTCCTCAAGGAGAGCCACGTCTTCCAGGGGGTGAAACTCGTTGAAGATGGGAGCGATGACGAGGGGATAGAGAGCAGACATGACCACACTGACCGCCAGGAAGGCCGCGGTGGCTATGATATGCCACCTTCTCGGGAACCTGAACATCACCCAGGCGACAAATGCTCCTCCCACGCCGTGGGCGACGAGGTCCAGGAGCGACCCTTTCGCGTAGTCAAGTAGCCATGACCCGAAGCTTATCCTGGACATACCGAATGCCTTCTCCAGGAAGTAGCCCCCGTACGCGCTGAAAGGAAGACTCACCAGCGTAAAGAGAGCAGATGCCAGCGCTCCCAAGAGAAGGCCGAATACCGGGGCCCCACGGGAACTCACGTCACCTGAGAGCCGGAAGACAGGCCCAATGCGGGCCGACACGGGGCTACTCCGCGTGAAAAGGTACAGGGCAGCGAAGCTCACAAGAGCCGAAAGGCCCGAGTTAACGTAAGCGGGGTTTGCCCTCGCCCAAGACCGCTCGAGGAACCCGGCGTCAAAATACCGGAGGGCTTCTTGAGACGCTTTACGTGGAAGAATACCGCTTAAGAGACACAAGAAGGCGAATGCCAGCGCCACCGTCCACAAGAACGCAGGTATCCGGCGGGAAAACGCTCCACCCATGGTTCACGACGCTCCGCGCTCGTTCGTCCGCGAGCCCTGGGAAGGCCCGGGCGCGTAGCTGGGGACCAGCTCCCTCAGGATGCGGATGATGTTCTTCTCCCGTCCGGCGAGGACCGGGCGATCTTTGTCTGCCCCCCAGTACTTCTTGTAGGCCATGTCCCTCAGCGCGTCCGTCGCGGAGGCTGCCGTCTGGGAGGCAGTCGCCTCGGAGGCAGTCGCCTCGGAGGCAGTCGCCTCGGAGGCAGCCGCCTCGGAGGTCTGGGCTGTAGCAGTCTGAGAGGCAGCCGTCTGGGAGAGCGCCCCACGCACTTCGGCTACCGCGGCATCCGCGTTAGGCGCGAACAGCCTGCAGTCATAGTCCGGCGGGAAGACTTCTCTCTCCAAACGCCTCAGGCAATCCTCAAACCAATCTACGGGCAGCGCGTTTTGCTTGGCGACGAATATCTGTGAGTGGTGGGTGGCGGTAGTTCCCTCCTCCGCCGTAAGGATCTCCTCAAACAGCTTCTCGCCGGGCCTTATACCAGAGAAAACAATGGGGATGTCCGAGTACGGCGTGTGCCCGGAGAGACGGATCATCTGCTCCGCCAAGTCAATTATCTTGACCGGCTCCCCCATATCAAGTACAAACACCTCTCCTCCCTTCCCCATCGTCCCGGCTTGCAAGACGAGGAGGACGGCTTCCCGGATGGTCATGAAATAGCGGCGCATCTCGGGATGCGTCACGGTTACGGGTCCACCCCTGGCGATCTGCTCCCTGAAGATGGGGATAACGCTCCCGCTCGACCCCAGGACATTGCCGAAGCGCACCGACACGAACTGAGTTTTCTTGGACGCAAGGCTCATGGACTGGACGACCATCTCGGCCACGCGCTTGGAAACACCCATTACGCTGGTGGGGTTCACGGCCTTGTCCGTCGAGATCATCACAAACCGTTCTGCCTCGTACACAAGGGAGGCCCGGGCTACGTTGAGAGTCCCGAACACGTTGGTCTTTATAGCCTCTATCATGTTTTCTTCCATGAGCGGGACGTGCTTGTGGGCAGCCGCATGGAAAACCACGTGAGGCCTGTACATGGCGAACACATCGCGGACTCTGGCCGAATCCCTCACATCGGCGATAACTGCTTTCGAACAGAGGTCGGGAAACTCGTGGGACAGTCTCATCCGGGTCGTGAACACGGAGTTCTCGCCGTGGCCCAGCATGATGAGTTGCGCCGGGCCAAACCGGGCCACCTGACGGCAGATCTCAGACCCGATCGAACCTCCGGCCCCTGTAACCAGCACCCTCTTGCCGTTCAGGTAGTCTTTGATCTTCTCGGTGTCCAGCTTGACCTCGGAACGTCCCAGCAGGTCTTCGATCTCCATATCCCGGACCATCTGCAGAGAGAATGCCTTGCCGGCCATATCCAGCAGTTTAGGGATCGCCCTGATCCTCACTCCGAGGCCCTCGCAGATCTGAACCGTCTCCTTGAGGACGTGCGCCGGAGCGCTGGGCATTGCCAGGATGATCTCGTCCACGCTCAGGCTGCGGACGACTTCCGGGATGGCCTTCCTATCTCCGACCACCTTAACTCCGAGTATGACCGCTCCTATCTTGGCAGGATCGTCATCTATGAACCCGACGGCTTTCCTGTCGCCGGCAACCGGTTTTGCCAGTTCTCGGACCAGCATGGCCCCCGCGTCTCCCGCGCCGACTATGAGGACGCGGATAGACCGGCCGTTCGTCGACATCCTCTGGGTGATCCGGAGGTAGAGTCTAACCGAAAGCCTAATGCCTCCGGAGAAGATGAGCACCAAAACCCCTGCGATTATAGGCACAGACCTGGGAAAACCTTGCGCGGGCGGAAACCGGGTGAGCACAAACAAGGAGACCGCCGACCCGACACTGCCGGCAGTCGCCGCCAAAACCTCATCGATACTGGCGTATCGCAGCACCCACGAGTACAGCCCTAGGAGAGCGAAGAGACCCAGTGATAGAGCGGTGTGGAGGGGAGCGATCCGCAGGTACATATCCAAGTAGCGCGGGGCTACGTTACCGTCGAACCTCAAGTAGAGCCCGGCGTAGGCTGCGAAGTTTACCAAGGCCACGTCGAGGATAATGAGGTAGACCTTCCTAAGTCTCAGCATTGTCCGCATGGCAGAGGTCCTCCCGGCTAACGTCTTTCCTTAAGCGCCCGGTAGAACTCAAAGTCGCTCCCGGCCCTAAACGCCAGGTGCTCCATAGGACAAAGCCCGTCTTGCCGGGCATTCATAATGGCCGGAACAAGCCTGTGCCAGACAACCGGTATCCCCCTCCGGTCGGCTTCTCGGACGGCCAGGCGACTTACCATCTCGCCATAAACCGCCCTGGCGCCCAATAGACAGGCCAGCCTGAAGGCCGCCAGTCCCATTACCTTGTCTGCGACTACACAGGGGACCTGGTCTTTTTCTAGTTCAGGACCCCGGAGTTCATGGAGAAGCGCAAGAGCGGGCATGAGGCGCCTTCCCTCGCTTTTCCCAAGGACCGTTCCGTTCCTTACAGCCACAATCGCCCAGCCTTCTCCCAGTTTCCTTGCAGCATACTTTAGGTCGTTATGTATCTCTGCCGTGGTAAGCATCTTCACCTATCATCTTCTCGCCCGTTCGGAATCACTGCTCTTAGGTTTTCCATATTCTCGGTCGGCGGGAAATACCCTTTGCACCCCCGGAGATACCTCTACCTCTCCGCATCCGGTTTTCTCAGAACACGTCTACCTACCTGAAGATCCCTAAGGCCCCTCACTTGATATACTCTTCCCAGGAGGAGTGCGGCTTGTCCCGCTGGCCGAGAGTCATAATCCTTATAGACGCCGACGCCTTCTTCGCGGCCGTTGAAGTGAGAGACAACCCGGAGTACCGGGGCAAACCCCTCATCATCGGGGCAAGACCCGGCACGAGAGGCGTGGTCTCAACCTGCTCCTATGAGGCCCGTAAGTACGGTGTGTGCTCCGCCATGCCCATCTCCCAGGCGTACAGGCTATGCCCCCACGGCATCTACCTGCCGCCTAACATGCGGAAGTACACCGAAGCCTCCGCCGCCATGTTCGAGATATGCGAGAGGTACACGCCGCTCGTGGAACGGGTCTCGGTAGACGAGGGCTATCTGGACGTAACTCCCGACGACGGCGTCGCTATTGCCGCGCGCATCCGCGAAGACATAAAGGCTGAAGTCGGGATCCCGGTCACGGCAGGTGTTTCCTACTGCAAGTACCTCGCCAAAATCGCCGCGGAGGAAGCCAAGCCCGACGGTTTGGGGGTGATCGGTCCCGATGAGGCCCTGGATTTTCTCAAGGACCTTCCGGTAACAAAAATCCCGGGCGTAGGTCCAAAGACCGCGAAGATTCTCGAAAACCAGGGCATCCGGACGGCCGGCGACGTCAGGTCGGTCCCGGCGCGCTACCTGGAGGCAACCTTCGGCAAGTACGGGACAAGGCTTGTGGAGCTTGCCAACGGAATTGATGACACTCCCGTTGTCTGCAGCCACGAAGCAAAATCGGTCAGCGAGGAGACCACTTTGGAGAAAGACGAGTCCGACAAGGAGATCCTCCATGCCATCCTCGCTGGGCTATCCCAGGACGTGGGCTACAGGCTGAGAAACCACGGCCTCAGGGCGCGGACCATCGGCATCAAGGTACGCTACTCCGACTTCTCTACGCTGACAAGGGCCAAGACGCTTCCCTACCACGTTAACTCCGACGCGGAGATTTACGCTTGCGCCAAGGAACTCTTCGACAATCTCGCCCTTCCCCGTCCGGTCCGCCTACTGGGAGTTGGGGCAAGCAACCTGTCCACCCGAGACACCACCCAACCGAAGCTGTTGGACCAGGACGAGAGGTCATGGGACCAGGTGTCAAAGGCGGCCGACTCCCTCAGGAAGAAGTACGGCAAGAGGATCGTCAATCTAGGCGCGACGCTCAAGAAGTAACTGCATATCACCCTCCCCCATCGGGCGCATACTACGGGCGGAGGGATACATTTGACAAGGAATCTGTGGACCAGAGCCCTTTGGGGAGGCGTAATCGGGACTGTAGTTCAAGACATCATCCTGCTCATAGGACGGGCGGCAGGCTGGGTAAAGACAAATATGCTTTCGGCGCTGGCGCGCCTCTTCACCACTCAAGGCGTATCCACCACTCCCAGCGGGCAGATACTCGGTTTTGTAGTCCATATCCTATTAGGGGCCATACTGGCCATCATCTTCGCAGCCATAATCCGGGCGCTTCACTCGAGACACAACCTGATCGGCGGAGTGATATTCGGGCTCCTCATGTGGCTTGCTTGGGGAGCGCTCTCGGTTCCGTCCGGGCTGGCTTCGGCCCCTTGGAGTCTGGGCACTCCCACGACCATCTTCACCTTGGCGGGAAGCCTTGCCTACGGTCTCATCCTGGGATACGCCGTGAGCGAAGAGGCGGTCAGGGAGAGAAACTGAGCCGGATCTTCGCGAGGTTTTCTCCATGTGTTCCTTCCGGGTGGGATCCGAGCTCGGCGCTGCATGTTAGGAAACAAAAGCCCGGGGCGACATGACGGGAAGGTAATCCTTCTCTACGCAGCCTTCTTGTCGTTCACGCTCAAGAGCAGAGTGTAAGATACGGCCAGCATGAGCAAGCTCACAAGGAGCGACGCCGTGGCAGCCGCGGCATCCATCATCACCGACGATACCATGTGGGCCGAGTTTCCTGCCGCCAGCGCGGAAACGATGCCGAGAAGAGGGACCTGAAACAGTTTCGGAGTCCCTTTTGACGCCAGGTAGGCACCGAACACCAGGAAATACGGTGATAGGAAGGCATATCCGGGGGGCAGCGATAGGAAGCCCGGCCCGTATATCCGGTTGATATAGTTTCCGAAAACGGCCTCGCAGATGAAGGTCCCTACGGATAAAGAAGCTATCCGGACGAGGCTCTTCAGAGAGCCGCCGGACACAGTCCGCGGCGTCGCTTCCGGTCTGCCTGACTCGCGGGCTCTTCCGCGCGGTCTACTCCGGGACTCCCAGGACACCCATCTCAGGACTCCGGCCACCGCGAGAGGTGCCCACATCCACGGCGAACCCCATATACTCCAGAATCCGGCGCCGGACTGCACTCCCATTAGGTCTGAAAACCGCCGGTAGACCGGCGAAAGGGTCCTGTTCAGGACCACCCGTTCAGCTCCGGAAAGGTCCCACAAGTAGACGACAACAAGCAGGAGAAAGACCGCGGAAGCAGTGAGACCGGCCAGGAACCTTACGCCGAGAGACCTGACCGATCTGAAATGCGCTCGGGCCTCCGAGAGGGTCCTGGCAAGTCCCCTGAACGCGGGATGGTCAAACACGCGGCGGCGCCTGAGAAAGGCGTCTATCTTGGGGAACGCGGCCACGGCCACAAGCAGGACTGCAGTGACCGCCAGCGTGGCTATCTCGAAGTTCCGGCCGAGGTAAGTCCTCGCGCGGTCGCCCAGGAAGTAGACCATCGCCCCCTCGAGGAAAAACCGTCCTGCACGACCGATGATCGAGGCCGCGGTAAAGGTCAGAAACGGCACTCGAAAAACCCCGGCGCCAAATGTGAAGACTTTGTAGGGGACCGGGGTAAACGCGGCGATGCCTACTGCCCATCCTCCGTACTTTCTGAAGAGCACCTCTACCTTTTCAACCATCTCGCGGGTAAAGGACTTCTCAACTACCGGACGTCCGGCCCTTCGGCCAATCGCGTATCCAAGGAACGCTCCCAAAATGGACGCGGCAGTCGTCAGAAACGCGTACCACCAGGACAGTCGCGGGTTCATGAGACACAGCGGAAGAAGCAGTACATCGGGCGGTATGGGAAACACGGTGGATTCGAAGAAGGCTACAAGGAAGAGACCCAGGGGGCCGTACTCCAAGAGCCCTTCTACTGAGAACATCTCGCACCGCCCTGCGAAGAAAAAGAGTTGGTAAGCAGGCCTATAAGCCGGGTTCTGTCAAGAGTGGTCATCCATCTTGGAAGAAGGTCACCCTTCTCCTCCAGCGACCATACCCGAGGGCTCGGCGGGCAGCGTCATGGCCCTCCTATTTGGTCTTGCTCCGGGTGGGGTTTACCTGGCCAGCCGGTCACCCGACTGCCGGTGGTCTCTTACACCACCTTTTCACCCTTACCCTGTTCACCGCCGGTTCCATTGTGGCTCCGAGGCTGGGCATGCCTCATGGCGCGGAACCTACGGCTCCCAGGGCGGTATGTTTCTGTGGCACTTTCCCTGAAGTCACCTTCGCTGGGCGTTACCCAGCACCCTGCCCTATGGAGCCCGGACTTTCCTCAGGCGCGGCCAACCTTGACGGCCGGACCGTGCCCGCGACCACTTGACCTGCTTACCCAAACAATAATAGCAAGGCCGGTGGAAGGCGTCAAAGCGCCAGAAGCGCCTGACTCGCGGAGTTTCCTCCGCGTACCGGCTTAATTAAGTCTACTTCGGTAGAAATATTATGTCAACTCTGTGTGCTAGTCCGATCGTGCAACATATAGATCGCATTACGTACTCTTGGTACGGCTCTGAACACCTTAGGTACCCGAGAGGACTTCCACCGATCTCCGGATAATTGACCGCCTCCTCGGACGACTGATTGAACGACAACCGCCGGGCAAGCACTCTGCCGCGGGTGACTAATATGACGGGATTGAGGCCAAGGGCGCAAGCATGAAAGAACTACGGTGCAATGTCAATAGGTAGGAGTTAGGAGATTTGAGTTGTGGTCTTTGACAAGGGAATATCTGACCAAGGCCGGTTTTGAGAGGCATTTGACCGACGTAGAGTTTCGGTTATGC
>DUSU01000111.1 GCA_012842425.1 Candidatus Fermentithermobacillaceae bacterium
CCCGCTTCGATATTGACTGGCTACCGTATCGGAGCATCGTTGCGCCTTGCCACCGGTCGAAGGGAGAGTACGCCTCGAGGCGGGGGAACACATGCCTCACCCAGACCACACATCCGCCGCGCCCACTGGCACTCGTTCTGGACGGGTCCGCGTGACGGAGAGAGGCGATTGATCGTCCGGCGGAGTACATTCCTGAAACACGCCGATGTCAAGCTATTTGCGGAATCCATTCTGAAAACCACCCAATGGGCGGGATTGCACTCTTGGTCCAGACGACGCGCAGTCCCCTGAGGCACGCCTCGTGGACACGGCCATCATTCCGACTCGATCAGGGGCGCATCCTTTTCCTGAACGGCGCTGACGGCCCTTATCGTGTAGTAAATTGTAATGCCGAAGATAATGACGGACCAGTGGCTGCCACCTATCGCTGTGGGGAAAGGGGAGCTCGTGCCCACCATACATCGAGTTAAGTGAGCGTGGGGACTTCTTTTTTGGCGCTCATTTTGGCGCTCACAGACACGAACAGAGGCGATCTCTTGCGACTAGAGAAGACATGATGTTGGGGCGGTAACTGGGGAGTATCCAACAACGCCCCTGCTACAGAAACCGCTATCATCCGACTCTTAATCGGGGGGTTAAAGGTTCGAGTCCTTTATGGTCCACCAGTTTGTTCCTCCCCACAGTATCACGGCAAGAGACCCAGCCAGTCCCCGAACACGAGCCTTATGCGCGGGATAAGGAGGGACATCCGCATCATGACGGTGTTCCCGTAGGCGGCACCGAAGGATGCCATCATCACATACCTACCCACCTTGGCAGCGCAATCCATGACTCCTGACCTTGACTTCCGTCCAAAGAGGAAATACGCAATGGTTGTCACTGTCCCCA
Organism: Candidatus Fermentithermobacillaceae bacterium; assembly: GCA_012842425.1. Lineage (GTDB taxonomy): Bacteria > Bacillota > Sulfobacillia > Fermentithermobacillales > Fermentithermobacillaceae > UBA3951. The sequence goes on from DUSU01000111.1 coordinate 889, forward strand.
AAACCAATATCGCATTGTCCGGCGAGTTAAGCGGCACCATCGTACCGGACACTTGCTGGATGAAGCTGGGACCCAACGAACCCGTCATTACTACTCCGGCTGCGGTACCCATGGTGAATGCCAGGGGTATTCTGGAGAGATGAGAGATCTTAGGGACAAACCTCGTATAGAGTAAGAGTCCCCCTAAGATGGGCACAATCACAGTCCACTCTCCCGACAACGCCGGTCTAAGACAAGTGTCTCTCAGATTCGTGAAAGCTACCGTCATGGCATGGGCCGCCGATATACCCACAAAGAGATGCTCAACGGCTTGGAACAGGATGTTCTGCTTGAGAAGGTATGACCATGCCACCAAAGTGAGTAGCGCGGCTGTCCAGATCCCCGGATCTCTACTCATCCAACTCGCCTCCGTATGATTGCTTTTTCTGTTCCGCGTCTCTCGCATCGCCTCGCTTTGACAGGAAAGACGCCCCGTTGCCGAGACCGATAAGGGCAAGGATAGATGCGTGGGACAGGGATTGTGCGTCCATGGCCGCAAGTGCCTCTCCAGGGTAACCGATGGCGGATTCGTATTCGGCAGCCCCTCTCATACCGTCGATTAGCCCCGAGAGCTGTCCCGTCGCCAGGTAGGGCGTTAGGTAAGGGACTGTCACCCCCGATGCCCCGGCTACTACACGTACCCCGCGCGGATTGGCGTACTGGATGTAGTAGATCGCGGTGTTACCGGTGTTGAAGTCGACAATGAGTGCGAAGTCGCTCACGGACCGGATTCCTGTCACAGCCTCTATCTCTGTGAGGGGTGTACCGTAGGCGTCTCTTGGATACGTTCCAAGGAAGTTATTGGATATGGCTGCGACGGCGGTCTCCATCCCAGGAGTGAAAGGCAATATCACGTAGTCTACTCCGTACTCGTAGCCGAACTCCGGTGCAAGTGCTGCCATAGATTCTTCGGCATATATCTGGCTCTCAACGTTCAGACACGCGAAAGCGATCCGTGCGTTTCTCGAAAGCAGGTGCCTGAGGACTGCCTTCATCTGTGGGTAGACTTCCGCTTCAGTACTCGGCGTGAAGCTCGGTGACACTATCACAGTGTCGTCCTGGGAAAGGGCATTTAGTAGTCCGTGAACCTTGAGGGTGCCGTCGCTCACGGAGATGCTGAGCCCCAGGGGTCGCCAAAGGGGCAGCAATATGGACAGAAACACCACAGCGTACACTATACGGGAATCCAGATTCGCAAGTTTTTTTGAGATCATTGATAAGAACCTCCCGATCTCCGTTCGCCGGCATATCCCCGCTCTAGTCCCAGGATTACCCTGGCGCTCACCGAGATCGCGCCTAGCGCTCCTCCGATAGTGATCCCCCGCATTCCTGCTGTGTTTGGGACCCGTATGAGCCAGTCGGCAATCTCCGGCATCCGGTAGGCCTCGCCCAAGCCCGTCCTTCCCAGCATGACCGCGCAGGCTGTGACGAGGAGGATGAGCGTATCGATGCCCTTGACCCTGAAGGAGCGATAGGCAGCCGAAGCGATGAAGAAAGCGTTCAGTGCGAACAAGGTGGAAGAAAGGCTGCTGTACACGTTGTCCCAGATGAACTTGTACACACTAGACTCGGTTCCAAGACTTAATCCAATGACCAGCCATGCCACCATAGACGCCAAGAGGATGACGCTGAGTCCCCAATTGGCGGATCTCTGTGACAGACGCTTCTTGTGTACTGCCAGAAGATTTACGCCGCCCAGCGCTGTGCTGAACGCAGACAGCATGACGGACCACTGGGTGAACGTCGACGCCGCATGGTTGATGACAGGTGCTGCAACAAAGTAATCGGCCACGACCGTGATGCCGGCAACCAGAGTAATAAGCGACGCGAGAGTGAGTTTCATTTCGGAGCATCTCCTTTGCTTCCGCCTAGATTTGGGACACCACGGTAGCTGCGAGCGCCCCCAGGAGGATGACGCCTATCGAAGCGATCTTGGCGGTGTCTTGAGCCATCAAGGCTCCTATGCGTACTGGGTCTTCCGTAAGGTAAGCTCCGGCGGCGAAGAGCTCCTCGCCGATCAACGTCTGATCGCACGCGGCCACGAGGAAGGGTAACTGGGGTGTACTAGCCGTACCGGCTATCTGGAATGCGCCGGTCCGGACGCCTCCTTCCGACAAGAGCAGCGACTCTGCAAAGAAGTAGCCCATCATGATGTTTGCGGCTACCTTTTCCCGTTCCATGATCCCCCAGACGCCGCTTACGTAAGCCAGCATTGAGTCGGAGTGGTACCTTATGTTGCTTGGCTTGAATGACTCGGGCTTTCCTTGCGCGTGGTATGCCGCGCGCACGATGTTCTCTGTGATCGGGTGGACGACGGGGTCGGCGTTCGACACGATCAGAGCGCATTCGTATTGGGCCGTTTTCTTGGCCAGGTATTCCAACACCGCAAACGCAGCAAAGGTATCGGCCACCATACCCCCGGTTCCAGTGGTGAAGTGAACCGGCCTTCCCATTTCGGTAGTCCTGCCTACGGCTTCATCTACGGAATCCAAAGCCGGAAGTCTCCGGATGGGCATGGTACCGGTCCGCGAGTAATCCCGCCCGTATATAACGGCTATAAGCAGCATGGAAAACAATGCGCAAAGCTCTATGAGTTGCCGCAAGGTTTGGACCTCCTCACATGTGTGGTCAGGCGATCCTAAAGCCCAGATGGCTGTCACAGGTGTGGTCGATGGTCCCAAAGCTGGAACGCGAAGTCTCCCACATGCCCACTTAGACCTGTGGATCGCAGGAAGCAGCTATATTGAGCCTAAAGATTCAGGAGTCTTGGTTGGAGCCTGCGGGCACGGCTACTGGCCGGGGCTCTACATATGTGAGTGATGATGCTGGTGGTGATGGTGGTGGAAATGGAGCGAAAGGGAGGAGAGCAGGAGAGATGAAGGCCGGGTTGTAGGTAACGCAAACTGAACCGTGCGACGACCTTGCACTGTGACCATTCCTTTCATTTGAGATAGACCCAAGACAAAACCCAAAGTGCAGGTATTTGAGGGCGATCCTACTACGCCGGTTCCTTTGTGTCAACTGTCCAAAGGCTCTAGTGTCACGGGACAGTGATATTGTCACCCCATAACGAGACAGAGAGAATGTCACCATGGCGAGAGGAGACGTGTTCTTGTCTACGAAGGAAGCGAGAAAAGTCTACGTCATGGAACGAGTGGTAGCAGGCAAGATGACGGTGCGCCAAGGGGCCGAGTATCTGGGGCTCAGCGAACGACAGGTGAAACGGTTGAAGAAGGGGATGAAAGAGAAAGGGGTGGCAGCC
>DUSU01000057.1 GCA_012842425.1 Candidatus Fermentithermobacillaceae bacterium
AGACGGAGGTATGTGATGCGGTAGCCAACCCGCGAATATCAGAATGCCAACCGTCGCAGCAGCCAGAGCCCCAAATCACACCTCTCAACGAGAAGGGGCTTGACGGCCTCGTTCATATCAGATTCCAACAGACCTGGAGCCAAAGCCTTCCGTCTACTGCACCGGGGTCTGCTGCATCTGCTGCGCCTGCTGTCGCATCTTCTCGAAACTCATCTTCGACCTATTGGCCTGTTCCACCGGCGCTGGCTCGGTCTTGTACCAGCCCTTCTGGTTCATTATGTCGAATAGGGCTTTCTGGTTCTCAAGGGACCTGTTGAGGAGCCCGCAGTAATGGTCTCTAAGCTCAGGGCATTCGCTCTCAAGGGCCGCCGTGCACAGCATGGAGGCCTCAAGCTTCTGAAGATAGAGCAGGATTCCGGCCCATTCCTTCTCCTGCGGTTGATTAGGCATTTCGCACACCTCGGTTCATTGCGTTTGTGTCTTCGCCGATATATCACGACTCGCGTCACTGCTCATGTCGCGCTCCGCGCCGCCGCCGGTGCTGTCCCCACTGTTCGACTGATACTGCTACGTGTGTTGCTGTGTGTTGCTGCCGGTAGCGCTGAGGGCGCTGCTCGCGGCGCTGTTGCCGGCATTGCTGCTAACGTTACCCGCGGCGCTACTGGATTAGGGCTTTCTGGTCCTTTTCAGCGGTCGCGGACATCCACTGTTTGTGTTCCTTTCCCAGCGCCTGTAGATAGGCTTTAAACTGGGGATCAACTGCGCTGGATGCTGCGAAATCGCATGTCTTGGCGATGGACTCAAAGAGCTTTCCGGCATCTTCGAGGTACATGAGTTCTCTGGATGTCGGGTTCTTCACTAGGTGACCCTCCTTTCACACCATTCTCAGGCAACACTAGGGTGTCTCAGTAGAGGGTCTGACATCCTCTGCATAGGTCATCGGGGCCATCGTCACCGGTGCGTACATCGCGCAAGGCATCTTCGCAGGATACGCGATTCCCCAAGGCATCCCCCGCGGGTGCGTACATGCCACAAGACATCCCCGCCGGTGGGGCATTCGGCAGACATCCACACTGATGCGGGTATCCGACCAAGCCTACCGCCGTGGGTTGCGGGAGTGGCGGACGTTGCGGCGATGGAGGACCTCCACCAACGAAGCTGAAAGGAAGAAGCACCCGGTGGATAGAAGACGTGAAACTGCTTGCCCTCAGGGAGAAAGTTCTCGGCATTACTCCTGCTAGAGAGCTGCGCAAGTAGGCATTCCTCGGACTGACAGGAGGCACGGGAGGCGCCGAGATGAAGACCGCCAGTGAACCCGGAGGTATCTGGTACCACGGCTCGGACAAGATGTTCGGCGTGTTGCGGGAAGGCAGTACGATCACCCAGTGGAGAGAATTGGCCGAAGCCTTCTCTCACAAGCCAACTATGCTGTCCTATGACGACAACGGCAAGATCCGGCATAACGGCACGAAGAAGGGCTACCTCTATATCATAGACGAGCCCGTTCAAATAGGCGTAGACGTGTACCAGCACCCACACACGTGCATGGACCCCGGTTTGGAGTTCCTAACAAAGCGCCCGTTGGCGGTAAGGCTGGTGAAGGAGCTGAACCCACCGTCAGGAGGAGATGTAATGAGTGAGAGCACAGCCCCCATAGTCGTTGAGCACACCTATGAGGCCCCAATATCTGAGGTGTGGGCGGCCATCACGGACAGCGACAAGATGCGCCGGTGGTTCTTCGACGAGATGACCGATTTCAGACCCCAGGTCGGTTTTGAGACGGAGTTCACTCACCACCACGAAGGCCAAGACTACGTGCACCAGTGGAAGGTGACCGAGGTTGTTCCTCAGAGAAGGATAACCTACGGCTGGCGATACGGGGGCTACCCCGGCGATTCCTCGGTGACCTGGGAACTGTATGAGGTTCCTGGCGGCACGAGGCTCCGGCTCATCCACCGAGGGCAGGAGACTTTCCCAAAGGACAATCCGGCCTTCAGCCGCGAGAGCTGTCAGGCAGGGTGGGAGTACCTGCTGCACGAGGGGCTGGCGGGGTTTCTCCGGGAGCAACGCCGCTAATCGGAGAGCGACCGAATCTATCTGGCGGAGAGGCGAGAGACTGCTTGATATCGCCTGCGGCAACGGCCTCACTTCGCGGCGGCTGCGAGAAGCCAGGCTGGTGCTCCGTGATCAGAACCCATAGCCTGCACGACCGGAAGCCTATGTCGCGCCGCATATCAAACATGGAGCAGATGGGATCTTCTCAGCTATGGACAAACACTTGAGTAACTGTCAGAAGATGATAGATAGCCTGCGGCTATCTTGCATTTTCGTCCGGTATCGACGTGGCTATCTAGCTAAACATGACAGTTAGTCAGAGCCTATCGTACACTTTCTACCAGTTACCAACGCACCATCTAGCAACTACTGACAGTTGTTCAACTATACATCTGAATTCGCTTGACTACCGTCCCACAGAAATCCATGCTTAGGTGAGATCGCCTCAGGAGGGGAGCCGGGTGAACAAGATGTGGTACGTGATCGGAGGACTCGTTCTACTGGTTGGCGGCATGTTGGTATGGCTCATGAGTGGGCAGAGTACCATCAAGGAGATGCAGATAGCGGATGTCGATTTGAGCACCGTGCCTGATGGTGTTCACGAAGGCTCGTTTAAGCAGGGGCGCTGGAACTACCGGGTTGCTGTGACAGTGAAAGACCACAAGATCACTCGAGTTGAACTGCTCTCCAAGAGAGACAAGATGTTCGAGAAGATGTACCAGACCGAGTTCAACAGGGTGCTGGCCGCGCAATCACCGAACGTCGATGCCTTCTCCGGGGCGACGGTGAGCAGCAAGGCTCTCCTTAAGGCCATAGAAAACGCCCTGCGGAAGTAAGCAGGGCGCTCGTATCGGGGATGCCGCTACTATGTTAACCTGCGGTTCCTCTGACTACTCATGGGACTGATCATTGCGAACTCGTCACGGGTTGCTCATAACCGGCTCCTCAGACGCTAGGCTGGGCTAGGCCTTCATCGCGAAAAACACCATTTCGCCTGCGTATTCATCCAGGGGGACGGCCTCAATCACGGAGCCCTGCTCGCGGAACACGCGAAGGCCGGCAGTATCCAGCATCAGCCTAACTTCCCGGGGGAAGTAGAAGGCCAGGGTATCAGTGGTCTCGGCCCGCCGAAGGACCCTATCGCCATCGCGTTCCTCGAGGACTATGTGATCGGTCTCCAGTTGGTTCACGAAGTCGTAGTGCGGCGTAAACGTATCGATGATCGTCGTGCCTGTCACGGGATGGGCGAACTCAAACGTCCGCGTCACACCATGGGAGTTCACCATGAGGCGGATGTCCGGAATGCTGCAGTCGAGGATGAACACCCCGCCATCCTTGAGATGGCGCCGGGCGGTCCTAAGCAGAGAGAGCGCCTCACCACGGCCCGTCAAACAGCTTAGGAGATTGCACGGGGCGATCACCAGGTCATATCTTTCGCCTAGGTCTAGGTCGACGACGTCGCGCTTGATAACCCTCGTCTTTTCCCGGGTTGAGGGAGGTTCGCGGTCAAGCTTTTCCAAGCACCGGGCTATCATGTCATCGGATTTGTCCACGCCCGTCACGTTGAACCCGGCGGCAGCCAGCGGGATCAGGATCCGGCCGGTGCCCGAGCCGAGTTCCAGGATGCTCGATGCCGCCGCGTCTGACGCATACCTTATGTACGCCTCAATGTCGCCCAGCCCGGCATGGAGTATGTCGTAGAACTCGGCGAAAAAGCCGTGAAACTCGCCCATCTCGGCCATAGGGAACCTCCCACCGGTGCACCGTCGGGTTAGTGGTGAAGCGCGGGCCTGTGACTCCGTCAGTCTTGTATTCTTCCGGTGGACCGGCTTTCCCTTGCGCTGCGCGTGAAGTTGTGAGAGGCAGTTCGAGAAGCTTGTGCCGGCTCAGCAATTCCCCGCACAGAACGGGCATTCCTCTCTGATTATCTCCAAGAAGGCTTTTTCGGCTCGACTGAGCCTTAGGCAGTCCTCGGGAAGGGGCAGGAGGTCCGGGATTCTGAGGACCTCTTCACCTTGATGGGTCTCTCTGTAGATGAGCCCCAGGTTAACGAGTAGATCGACTATTCCCCTGAGGCTCTTCTCATAGGGTTTTCCGTACTCTTCCGCAAATCGCCGTTCGACGTCCTCTTTGGCGCAAGCCTGTCTCGGGTCGAGTGCGCAGTTTTCTGCCTCCATATGCCATTTTTCGAGCCACTTCCACATCTCTTCCCCCTTGCAGCCAGACCAGCCCAAGATGGCTATGGACGTGAAGGTCACCCCGGCTTCTGCCGGAAGGTGCCTGTGCCACCCCAAGCCTAGAAGCTGCCGGACCTGGGGCAGGGATGTCCACATGGTTGCGTTTTTCTCTTCTTCGTGCGTCTCAATCACCTCTTTCAGTTGTTGGCTTTTCTATTCGTCATGGAATTGGGAAATCCTTCCAACAACGACAGGGATTTGTTCGGGTTTGTCAAACCACGGCAACCTCGCTCGAAAGCCGGGCGCATGGGCGGTGGGGTGCAGAGCCTCCTTGTACGGCCCGGCGGCGCGAGTGGTCCGGAGCTGCGAGCAGTTCGGAGCCATGAGCAGTCCGCTGCGTTCTGCAGTCCGGTGCCACGCTCGGCCCAGTACCACGTGCAACACGGGGCATGAGGGCTTCGCCTCCGCGCGCAAGTTGAGGTTCGATGGTGGCGACCTGGGCCTTTGCGCGTTCGATGAGGGCTTCGCCTCCGCGCGCAAGTTGAGGTGGCACGGTAGGGTGAGCAGCACTGCGCCCAAGCCAGCATGCCCGACATATCATGTCATGACTCAGACTGGTGCCTCGCTCGGACGGCACAATGGGAGGTAGGACACATTGTCGGTAAGGTCTGACCTGGTGATCCTTTGGTCTTTCTTGTCCTTTGCGGTTGAGCGATTTGTGGAGATGATCGTGAACATAGTCCCGGATATCCACAGAAAGAGGCTCTTGGGCATTGAGGTGCCGCTCCTACTCACGTTGCTTCTGTCTCTCGCCATAGCGGCCGGCACTGCGCTGGACTTCTTCCAGGTCTTTAACATCGGGTTTCGCTGGCCTTTCATAGGCTATATGTTGACCGCTCTGGTAATGACCGGGGGTTCCAACCTCATACACGACCTTGTGGGCTGGGTAAGGATTGAGAAGGAGGCTCGTCAGATCCGCGCGCGGAGGATGGGGAAGAAGGTGGAAGCCGACTGACGGGTTTTGAGTGTCCCGTGCAGCGACGCCGCTTCGCTCGCGCGGAGTCGCCTCCTTCCGCCGGCGTTACTCTTTCGCCGCGCGAGTCGTTTCTCTTTCGTTCGCGCAGGAGTCGCTTATGTCGCCCCGGCCAATAGTCCACCAATAAATGAGGCAGGACTCGCGCCGCGCCAGACCGAACCGATTCATGAGAAAGGAGCGCCGGAAGGTATTGAGCGGGGCGGTCTCGAGGGTCTTGAGGCTTCTGTTCGGGGAAACGAAGGCGGCCGTCAGGGCGGGCGTATGCGTTCTTGTCTGCCTTCTGGTAATCATTTCAGCAGGTTATCCCGGACCGAGGGTTCCGGCGATCGCTTTTTGTGTCGCCCTGGCGTGCACGGCTTTTTTTGACCTGAAGAGACGCCTCATCTTTATCGGCGTAATCATATTCGTCCAAGCCTTTTCGATGGGTATGAACGGGGCGCGAGTGCTCCTCGGCGAGGCCAGCGAACTGCCTGAGGTCGCGGTGCCCGAAGTCGCGGCCTCGGTTGTCCCGGGCGGCGATGTTTTCGCGACGAGGGTATCGACCCAGCAGAGCATGAAGGCTACCGTTTGCTTTTACAAGAACGGCGTAGCGGTTGTCGCGGCCCATGAGTGCGGTCTCCGTCCCGGTGTCTTGCATGCTGATACGACACTGAATTACAGAAAGATTGAAGAGCAGCTGCTCCTCCTTGAGGACACTCCGTGGGGATTTGCCGTGAAGCCGATCGAACCGCCGGTGGGGCGCCAAGAACTGCCCATTGGAAATGCCGCTGATGTCTCTGTCGGCGAGCCCGCGACTTGCCTCTTGTCCGAAAACGAGTCTTTTGACGTAGAAATAGAAGGTTGGTCAGTGCGAGACGGTAGACCGTACCTCGTGGTGAGCAGCCTGCACGAAATAACCAAAGGGATGAGCGGTGTTCCTGTCGTGCAGAACGGGCGCATTATAGGCTTTCTTTCGGCTACGTGGCCGTTCTCGTTACGCTCGCCATATGTCGGCTATGCGTCTCCTGCTGCGTCAGTCTACAACGATATGAAAGACCACCTGGAGAGCGAAGCCGGACCGTAGTGAAGGGGCCTGTCCCGACCCCGTGCCGGTGAGGAACCCGGAGTACCTCTGCCGGGCCGCGCAATCAGGTAGATTCTGTCTGACAAAAGTGCCTTTTTCCCTTGCCAAACGCCCCAAGACCTGCGTAGGACAAGCGATTTCCGCCGTATTGCCTGGAATTTCCCTGAGATCGGCGCTGGCATACTACCTCTTACGGAGGTGCCGCTTCTGAACGTTCTATCCGTAGCCTCATCCAAAACACCAGACGCAATACGGCACATGCTCGGGAGAGAAATCGAGGCTTGGGCCGACAAGGGCGTAAGGGTATCGGTCCGGGAATCGCAAAAAGGGGACCTTCTGGTTTTCCACTGTGAAATCCAGGGCGCCCGCGATTCTGTGAGGCAAGAGGTGCTCCGAGAGATCAAGGATTCGGTAGCCAACGAGCTCTCCCACATCATAATCGACGAGTACGAGAAGTTCCTCGTAAGCCGCCTTGTCGACGAGAACTATGCCTACTTGTCTGCGAGAGACCGGAACATAATCAAGCGCAAGATCGCAGTCGCTCTGGACGGGAAGGCCGGTCAGGCTTCCGATTTGCAGGACGGGGTGGAGCGAAGCCGCAGGAAAAGCCGGGTTTGGGCGCGGCTCGCCGAGTACCTTGAGAAGGAAAACGAGATTGTCCTGGAAGGGTTCATTACCTTCCGGCTTAAGGAGTACCTTGAGGACCTCTATGACACCGTGGAGGAGGTCGCCGAGGACTACCTGACGGAGCGCGAGTACCGAGAGTTTCTGCGGCTCCTAAGGCATTTCATGATGAGGCAAAAGAACAAGGCGCGCGAGGTCAATGTGGTCCGTCTAGGCGAAGGCTATGCCCTTTACGATGACAAAATGAAGCCGGTAGAGGGAGAGGTAGGCAGTTTCCTGGCCAATCCGCCTGACGGCATGGACCTCGGAGTCGACGACGTGATAGTCAGCGCCGTTGTGACCCTCGCCCCCGAGCGAGTCGTCTGGCACGGGCCTAAGGATAATTCCCCCTGCTATGACCTGATACAGGATCTCTTTGAGGAGAACGTTGCGATGTGTCCCGGGTGTTCGCTGGAGAAGGACCCGGCTCCGGCCCCCACTACCACGTAGCCGGCCGGCGGCGCCTTCTTCAGCGTTGCCCAGAATTCGACCTGCCAGAATAGGCATGCCGGCTTGGGCGTCAGTGTAACTTTACTGTAGGAGTTTTTGGAGGTTGGTGGTTAGCAGATAACGAAAGAGACCCCACCGTCCTGGACTGGACGAGTGTCACCACTCGAGAGGTGAGGTCTCATGCAAATTGTACA
>DUSU01000058.1 GCA_012842425.1 Candidatus Fermentithermobacillaceae bacterium
ACCTCCGCCCGCTCGACTTGCATGTCTGAAGCACGCCGCCAGCGTTCGTCCTGAGCCAGGATCAAACTCTCCGTTACACCTTTTCCTCAAGGTCCGAAGAGCCACTCGCCCTAAGCGAGTCTCCTTCGACTCAAAGGTTCTCTTACGCTGTTCAGTTTTCAAGGACCGAGACAACAGGCTTCATTTTACTGCTCTTTTGCCTGTCTGTCAACGCTTTTGCTTCATCGAATCGCGGGGAGCGTGTCCTCTCGGCTGCGCCCTTCGCCACTCGCGAAGCGAAGATTATCTTAGCACACCGACGCATCCGGCGCAACCCCGATCGGGTTGGATCCCCGGTCATCTCGTGCCTACCATCTAAGCCTCAGGGCCTGCATCATAACTTCAAACCCTTTAGAGTCCAGGGGCGAGAAGACTTCGTTAATGTCCGCCGGCTGGGTCGGGTCATACAGGCACAAGGCAGCCTGCACCAGCGCTCTCTCCAAGGGACCCCAAAACCGCGTCGCCCTCCTTATGGCGTCGACGTCCATAGAGCCTTCCTCCATGAACTCGTCGAGGGGTTTGGAGAGACTGGACAATATATATATGGAAGAAATCAGATTCCTGTCACGCGCCTGTGTTCTCCTCTGCATCTCGATAAACCTGGCCCGGTGTATGTAGTCCGTGAAGTACATATTTGGCTCGTCTATGAACTTGTCCAGGTCCTCTTCCCGCACCCTCCACCGGTTCCCGACCTTGATCCCATTGAGCTTCCCCTGCTGCAGCCAAGAGATCACAGTCCTCTTGCTGAGCCCCAGGACCTGTGCTACCTGTTCCGGTGTAAATACGTTTTTCATACCGTATCCTCCCGTTAATAGACGCCTTTTTGACATTAACGTACGGTTTTGTGACATATCAAGCGTTTTAGTGACATTTTAATGCGTTCGATAGCAGTTTGTCTACCATAACCTACCGTTTTGTGACATGACCGGAAGTCGAGGGGGACACCTGGAAGAGACGGAACGTCCACAACCGGTCCGGCCGTCAAGGATCGATCCAAGAAACCGTGGAACGGGACTCATCAGGGCGGAGAAAAACCGGAAAAAGACCGGACAAGACCCGCCGGAGGAGGGACCGGAAGGGGTGCGGAAAGACCGCCAAAAGACCCGAAGAAGACTCCCGAGCGAAGGGAAAAACCGGGGAAGAGCCCGGGCCCCGGTGCTCTCTGCCGGAAAGCCGGAAGAGGAACGGGGAGAAGGGGATGATCTCGACTGAAACAGGCCCTGAAAGACGAAGAGGCCGGGACACAGAGACCGGATACCGCAAATTAGGGCGCCAGGAGCAGCCTAAGAGGCCGGCGACCACGCGAGAAAGACTAAGAAGCGCCCGGCACAGTCGCCGTGCGCTTCAGTACTATGGGCTATTTGCCTCTTATGCTGGACAAATGAGTTTCCAATAGAGCGGGAGGATGCGCTCCGGCCATCCGTTATTTGGGATTACCACTGCTAGGCCCGCAAATCTGTGCCGGTCTACTCCCGCATTGGCTTACTCCGGCGACTCGGTTTCCAGCGTGGCCTTCAATATGGTGTCTTCGGTGGTAAGCTGGTCGATCACGTCCATTCCCGAAACCACCTTGCCGAACACCGCGTACCCGCCGTCAAGCCACTTCGCGTCACTTTTCAGCACGTAGAACTGGGATGAAGCCGAATCAGGGTCCAAACTCCGGGCCATCCCCAACATGCCCCTCCGGTTCTTGAGGACCCTGCTGATCTCCAGGGGTATGGTTTCGTCTGACCCACCCTCACCGGTGCCGAGGGGATCTCCGGTTTGCACAACCCAATCCTCAACCCTGTGCCACCTAAGACCGTCGTAGAAGCCTTGTCTTACCAGGTTGAGGAAGTTTTCTACAGTAATTGGCATAAGCTCCGGGTAGACCTCAACCACTACGGTGCCTTTGCTCGTCTCAAACTTCACCGTCTCGGTCACGGCAAGAGCCTCCCTTATCTGTCGCTGTTGCTGCAGAAATGTAACGGCCACCATCAACACGACCAGACCGAGAAAAGCGGGCGGAAGGTACTTAATGAGCGCACTCCTGTCCGGGCCTGGTCTTGTCGCTACGGCCGGTTTCTTCTCAGTTTCTTTCCTTGCCTTCTTAGACATGCCTTGGACACCTCTTTGCAAGTCCGGTTTTGCTTCTCTCAAAGTTTAGATGCTTGGTGTTACCGGATGGTTTCCACAAATCGCAGGCATCTATGCTTCAACGCGCACCCCTCCGGCTCCTCTGTATTTTCTCAGGGAAAGACATGGCAGCCGAGTATACAAGGCCCCGTCCAACCGGACGGGGCCGTCGCGTGAGGGGGTCGTTAGAAGAAGAGCGCTAGAGCGCCCAGACTGCCAGAGCCGAAGCGCGCTTCGTTTCGCCCGCCTTGGCCGCACCCGCGTTCATCTTCCATTCCTTCTGGTCGGTATGCAGGAGGTGATGAGCTGTCTCCGAACCCGGCCTACCCAAGAAGTCCTGGTAGAGGGTCTTTATGGACGGGTTCTCGTGGGAGAACCTGAGCGGAGCCGAAGCATCCAAGGCATACAGGTTCTGCGCCCGCGCGGGAGAGAGATCTTTGTCGTCCTGGCAGATGGGTTGCCCGCCGCCACCGGCACATCCTCCCGGACACGCCATTACCTCGACGAAGTCATACTGGCAGGTGCCTTCCTTCAGGGCCTCAATGAGCCTCCTGGCATTGCCCAGGCCGTTCACGACAGCGCACTTCAGCGTACGCCCGGGGAGCTCAAAGGAAGCCTCTTTCCATCCCTCGGGACCCCTGACGGCCTTGAACGCGTCAGGATCGGCGTTCTTCCCGGTCACCAGGTAGTATGCCGACCTTAGGGCCGCTTCCATGACGCCGCCAGTAGCGCCGAAAATGACCGCCGCGCCGGTGGAATCTCCGAGGACGGAGTCAAACTCCTCTTCCTCAAGCCGCTCCGGAAGGACTCCCTCTTCCCGGATCATGGCGCAGAGTTCTCTGGTGGTGATGACTATGTCCACATCCTGACCGTAACCTGCCGAACGCATGGTGTCCAGGCTCGCCTCGTACTTCTTGGCCGTGCAAGGCATGATGGAGACCACGCATATTTTATCCTGGGGTATGCCCATGACCTGGGCGTAGTACGTCTTGGCGATGGCTCCGAACATCTGCTGCGGAGATTTGGCCGACGACAGATTGCCGACGAGCTCCGGGTACTGCCCCTTCAGGAACCGGATCCAGCCGGGGCAGCAAGAGGTGAACATGGGGAACCTGGGATCGCCCTTCACCTTCTCGCCTGATAGGCGCTGAAGGAGCTCCGTGCCTTCCTCCATAATCGTGAGGTCGGCCGCGAAGCAAGTATCCAATACGTAGTCAAAGCCCAAGTGCCTGAGGGTCGCGACGAGACGCTTGAGTGTGGCGGTTTCGCGAGGCATGCCCAAAGCTTCGCCCCAGGCAGCTCTGACCGCGGGAGCCACCTGGACGATGGTTACCGTCTCGGGGTCGGAGATGGCATCCCACACCCTGTCGCGGTCGCTCTTCTCAGTCAGCGCTCCTACCGGACAATGCGTTATGCACTGGCCGCAGTAGGCGCAATCGGTCTGGGCGAGAGATCGTCCAAAGGGGGGCTCTACACTTGTCCTGGCCCCGGTACCTCCGATCCTCCAAATGCCGAGCGACTGAACCTTGTCGCACACGCTCACGCAGCGATAGCACAAGATGCACTTCTGAGGATCTCTTACAATCGACGGGCTGGACTCCTCTTTCCTCTGACCGGATAGCACATTGCCGAGGCGCACATTGCGGACTCCCAGCGAGTTGGCCAAGGTCTGCAGCCTGCAGTCTCCGTTTCTGCTGCATGTCGGGCAGTTGCAGTTGTGCTCAGTAAGCATGAGCTCAACGGTCACCCGCCGGGCGTGTCTCACCCTCGGGCTGGACGTGAGGATTTCCATGCCTTCCTGAACGACCGTATTACAAGCCGTCACCAGTTTGGCCGAGCCTTTCATCTCGACCACACACACCCTGCAGGCTCCGATTTCGTTGATCCCCTTCAGGTAGCACAGCGTGGGAATCCGGAGCCCAATAGACTTCGCCGCCTCAAGGATGGTCGTACCTTGCTTGACTTCCACAGTACGCCTGTCGATCTTGAGAGTGACCATCTTGGAGTCTGCGTCGGGAATGTTGTTGGCTACCATCTGGCGAGCCTACCTCCTTCAAATGCGCCTGAGCCGTGGTGGTCACATCTCAGGCAGCGGCTGGCCTCATGAAGGGCCTCGCGCCAATCCATGCCGAGCTCAACCTGGTCCCAATCCCGAACCCGTTCTGAGGCGGGACGTTCTCTCAAGTTAACTCGCCCGATTGGAGTAGCGTCAGTCGGGACCGCCGGGGGAACTGCTACACCCGAAGCCCAGACCATGTTGCCGCCCAGATACTGATCGATGTTGGCAGCTGCGACCTTACCTGCAGCAACGGCTCTGATCACGGTCGCCGGACCGCTCACGCAGTCTCCGCCCGCAAAGACTCCGGGCATATCCGCGATGGAAAGGTCATTCGCGGCCACCAACGCGTTGCGGGAAGTTGGGATACCCTCCTTGCGGAAGGATTCAGACTGTATATCCTGGCCAATCGCGACCACGACGATGTCGCAATCAAGCGGGACATCAGGAGCTCCCGAAGCCACGGGCCTGGGACGTCCCGAATCATCGAGGTTACCAACTGTCATCCTCTGACACCACAGAGTCTTGACCTTGCCGTCCTCGTCGGTTTCGATTCTGAGCGGAGACAAGAGCTGCAGGATGTCGACGCCTTCGTTCAGGGCTCCCTCTATCTCGAGCTCCTGGGCCGTCATATCCTCGGTCCTGCGCCTGTAGGCGACAGTTACTTTGGCAGCGCCCAGTCTAATCGCGGTTCTCGCGGCATCCATGGCAACGTTTCCTCCACCAACGACGACGACTTTCTTGCCCTTTAGGTGGGGGTTCTTGCCGAGGGCCACGTCCCTCAGCATCTCAACGGCCGGGACAACTCCCTTGGCGTCCTCGCCGGGGATGCCGAGTTTCTTGTCTCCGTGAGCTCCTATTGCGATATAGACCGCGTCAAACGTCTTGCGCAGTGATTCCAGCGTGCAATCGGTCCCAACGTTGAAGTTGGTCCGTACCTTGATCCCGAGGCTCAGCATGCCGCCGATCTCCCTGTCGAGAGCATCTTTGGGCAGGCGGTACTCGGGAATACCGTACCTGAGCATTCCGCCCAGATCGGGCTGCTTCTCGAAGATGGTCACCTGATGACCAGCGAGGGCAAGGTAGTAGGCGGCGGTGAGGCCAGACGGCCCGCCACCGACGATAGCTACGGTCTTCCCTGTTGACGGAGCAGGTTCATCATGTGCCACATCACCGGCAGCCTCAACGGCGTAGCGCTTGAGGCCCCTGATGTTTACCGCGTCATCGAGCATTGAGCGCCTACAGTGGCTTTCGCACGGGTGCTCGCAAACGAGCGCGCAGGCAAGGACGAAAGGATTGTCTTGCCGGATGAGGCGGACAGCGTCCTGGGGCCTGCCATCGCGCACAAGGGCTATGTAGCCCGGGACGTCTACACCTGCCGGACAAGCGGAACGACAAGGAACCGGAGCGGCAAAACGACCGACGCACCGGCCTTCTTCAATGTGGCAAACGTAATCGTTCCGGAATTGCTCCAGGCTCTTTAGAACCATAGCCGCAGCGTCAGATCCGATGACGCAGTCGGCAGTGTCTTTCACCGTCTCCGCTACTTCCTGGAGCAGCTTAAGAGTCTCGGCGTTACCTTTGCCGCTGAGTATCTCATCAAACAGATCTCCCACTCTACCGAGTCCTACCCGACACGGCACACACTTTCCACAGGTCTGAGCGTGACACAACCTAAGGAAGACCGATGCCATGTCAACGGGACAGATCCCAGGAGGCGCAACTGCCAAGCGCCTTTCCATCTCCCGGACCATACGGCCGACAACTAGTTCGGCGTCGTCCGGCGTATATACCGTGAGCCTACTCACTGAGGACTCCTCCTCTACTGGTTCTGCCATCGTGAGCACAGGTCGCTCTAACCAACCGTATTGTAGCATAACTTTACATTGTTAAATAGAGGTTGTATTCACAATCTCAAATGTAGCGTGAGGACAATTTCCTTGTGGGGTAAGCCCTATTGAGGTACTTGGGTGGACCGGAGGGTGTCTTAGGGTCCTGTAGTAGGCTGAGCGGGAAGCACGTGGGCCCCTTGCAGGCCCGGGAGGTGTTTGAGGAACGCGCCCCGGGATATCGGTCTTCTCGGGCGCTCAGAAGGGCGGTAGACAAGCGCCCAGCCCTCCTCCGGACTGAGGCGCAGACGCACAAAGGTGAGGCCGTGCGTCTCTTGGGTCTTTAGGCGCTGGCCGTTTACCACGCACGAATCGGTCCCGTTGGGCACGCGGAGGAAGATCTCGCTCTCATACCGGGCGTGCGGGTGGAGGTCCAACCTGATCACTCCGTCTTCCGAGGAAGGACCTAGCACCTCGCATCCGGGGAACACGTGTCCCGTCCCTCCGGCTACAGCCCAATCCTCAAGCGGAACCCGCAAGAGACACCGGGACTCGTAAGGCCCCAGTTCGCCTACCTCTTCGTACTTGCGGAATCCCGGGATGGAAGGATCGAAGTACAGACAGGGGTCAACCCGGAACTCCCTTGCTTTGGAAGAGAGGTTCGCAAGCAGTACATAATGCCTGCCGTCGATCTCGAAAGACACGGTCCACGCCCCGCGGCGGGACTTGGCGCTCAGGATTGTCCTCGCTTTCACAGGGAACGCCGACTTGTACTGTGCCATCTCCTCCGCGGAATACGCGGCAGGATTGTCGGATACAAGAAACGTCTCGGAGAAGAGCAGGCTCAGCTTTAGCAGGGTCTTAACCTGCTCTAACGTCATTCTCTGCCCCTGGGTGCTCATGCTCAACGCACTCCCTCCTGAGGCGAAGGCCTTCCCGTTCAGCCGGTACCTGCCTATCATCGAGGTCAGAGCATTAGAGGCCGAGAACCGTTCCCTGAAGCCCAGGACACGCTTTAGCCCGTCCTCCCAGCGGTAAGAAATACCGCTGCTCGTCAAGCAGTAGTCGACAGTGTGGAAAGCAGCGCCAAGCGGCACCCCACCGGCCAGTACTACCTTGTCGCGGGCAAGTTCCCGGACAAGGGCCACGGCATCGCACATTACCTGCCCGCGGGTCTTGCGCTCTCTGGGTCTCAGGCCGGCGGCATAGAGAAAATCGGTAAAGACGACTTCAAAACCCCAATCATCTAGCGCGGTGTGAAACACCTCTGCGAGGTAGCTTCTCACATACGGGCTGCAAGCATCCAGGGCGTAGAGATTGCCGCCCCACTTCCCGTTCCATCCCGCCCTCACGGGTCTACCCATTTCGTCCCGGAGCAGCCGGTCCTTGTGGCGGCGGAAGGTTTCGGACCACCGGCTACAGATGTACGGGGCGATCCAGATCCCCGGCTTGTACCCTGCCTCTTTGATGGCCTCGGCCATCTTCTTCATTCCCTTGGGGAACTGTGAGGACGGTTTGAGCCAGTCCCCCGTCTCGCTCTGCCACCCATCGCCGATAAGGAAGTAGTCCAGCGGGATATCGCGCTTCTTGAGTTCGGCGAGACTGGCGAGGACCACCGGCTCGGAGATGTCACCGGGATGGTTGCTCGACCCGAACCAACCGGAGACAGGCGCCGGGGCGATCTTAACTGCTTGCTCATCGGCACCGATCATTTCCTGGAAATAAGTCTTGAAGACCTCTTCCTCGCGGCCGGGAAGAACCACGATATCGAGGGCAGTATATGTTTCCCCAAGCCTAAGACCGGCGCACTCGCGGCTTACGCGCAAGAAGTTCGCACCGGTGTCGCATTCAAACAGGGTGTAGCCCGGCCGCTCCGATACCGACCCGAAGAGGACTATGTTCCCGTCGGCCGCCCTGATGTACGAGTAGGTCCACGAGCGGACAAGACCCTGCGCCGAACGGAAGGAGCCTAACGCGCCCTCTCCAACGGACGCGCCGCTGAAAGCGGCCGGCCACCTAAGGCGGGGTATTTTCTCGCGGAGCTCATACTCCCTGCTCTCCGTCCAGGACTGAAAGCCGTTGGCGAAGATCCTGCTGTGGTGGTTTAGGTCAACCGCAATATCTACTGAAACTGATTTGAGGATAATGTCTTCACTGGGGGTCATGGTGAAAGTAAAGCGATAGCCATCACCTATGACCTTGCGCTCTCCCCGCATGCTGAGGCCGAGCCTTTCCAGAGGTTGCACAGGGTAAAACTCGAAGGTCATCTCTTTGCCGCGAAATACGTAGGTGACTTGTCCCTGTGTTATCATCGCGCCGTCGTCCCTTTCTGAGATGCGTCGCACACTACGGTTATCGATTGATCGAGTTTTGTTTCAGTCCCAAGAGGCTTGTTGACCCGTCCGCTGAAGGTAGAAGATGATAAGACAGAGCAGCGGAAACGAATGCAGAGATATCCCGGAGGGAAGCGAGTTGCCTGCGGAGATCACAACTATCCTTCAGTGCAAGGAATATACGCTGAGTAGGATCTCTCTGGACATACCTATACCCGGCTTTTCCGGCTTCATTACGCCTTGGCTTGTTTCCGAATCAGGTGGACGTTCCATTCTGGTTGACCCGGGACCCTCGTGCGGCATTGCTTCACTCACTCAGGCTCTCCACTCCGTAGGCGTTCACCGTCTTGACCTTGTACTAATCACTCACATCCACATCGACCACTCAGGTGGGGCGGGACTCCTGATCGGGGCTTTTCCGGAAGCCCGGGTAGCCGTGCACCCTAGAGGCGCGCCGCACCTTATAGACCCGACGCGGCTCTGGGAAAGCACCGTCCAGACTCTTGGAGAAGAACTCGCTCTATCCTACGGGGAGATAACCGCGGTCCCTGAACAGAGCATCCTTGACGAACAGGCGAGCCCAGAGCGCGTCGAGATAGTCGACACCCCCGGGCACTCTCAACACCACCGGTCGTACATCTACAGATCGCCCGGCGGCGACATCGCTTTTGCCGGCGAGACCGGAGGAGTGTACCTAGGTATCGGATATCTGAGACCGGCAACCCCTCCGCGCTTCTTCTACGAAACAACGGCCAGGTCGGTTGAGGTTCTCAGAGAGCGCCTTCAGGACACGCAGCTCATGCTGTACGGGCACTGCGGGTACACGGCGTGTCCCTTGCGGATGCTCGGCGCAGCTCTTGAGCAGCTCCGCCTCTGGAAGGCAGCAACCCGGGATCTCGTCACGAAAAACCCACAGGCAGACGTCAGAAAAGCCGTCGACCTCTTGGTGACGCATCTCCTCGAGTCCGATCATCGGCTGGCCAAACTCGAGAGTTTCCCCGCCCCCGTCCGCCAGAGAGAACTATATTTCCTGCGGAACAGCGCCAGGGGCTTCATTCTCGCCGAAACCGCTCAGAAATAGAGATTCGGAAGGCCTGCCGGTGAGCGGCAAGACCTTCCGAAATCCGGGACACATCACCCGGCCAGAGTCCCCGGGGCCTAGGCCGGGATGACCGTTTGAACTACATTAAGCCTTCGGAGCAACCAACGCGACAACTTCCTTGAGATGCCGGCGAATGGGAAGCCCCTGGGGACATGCCTGCTCGCAGTTTCCGCATTCAACGCAAGCAGCCGGGTCGCCGAGGTACTCCTTCATCCGCTCGTAACCACGGGCAAAGTCCTCCAGCGTACCGTAGATGCTGGCGTCATTGTACGCCTCGAAAACATCAGGGATATGGATGTTTTGCGGGCAAGGCATGCAGTATTCGCACTGCGTGCAAGACACTTTCATCCGCTTGCGGTAGGCTTCCTTGACCTTCTCGAACATCTGGAGTTCGGCTTCTGTCAGGGAGTTGGGGAAAGCGGTCTCCGCCGTCCGGATATTCTCCTGGACCTCGCTCATTTGCCCCATACCGCTCAGGACCACCGAGACTTCAGGATGGTTCCAGACCCACCTGAGCGCCCAATCCGCGGGAGTGCGATTCACTTCGGCAGATTCATAGATCTCCTTTACTTCCTCAGGGATCTTCTTGACCAGTTTCCCGCCGCGCAGAGGTTCCATGATGACAACGGCCAGTCCCTTGGAACTGGCGTACTTAAGCCCCTCGATCCCGGCCTGGAAGTATTCGTCCATGAAGTTCAGCTGTATCTGGCAGAAGTCCCAGTTGTAAGAGTCAACTATCGGCTTGAATGTTTGCAGGTCGTCGTGGAACGAAAACCCCGCGTTTCTGATCCTGCCGTCCTTCTTCGCGGCATCCAGGAACTCAAACACGCCGGCCTCTTTGATCGCCGCCCACCGCTTCTTGTTGAGAGCGTGCATGAGATACATGTCGATGTGGTCTGTCTGAAGCTTCTTCAGCTGGGTATCCAGATGCTTGTCGAAGTCGCTCCGGGTAGTCACCAGCCAAGTCGGACACTTGGTGGCCAGATAGACCTTGTCGCGAAGCCCGTCCTCCTTCAGGATCTTGCCTACGGCTATCTCGCTTTGCTCGCGGTGATAGTTGTACGCGGTGTCGATGTAGTTCACACCGGAATCGATGGCATACCGGACCATCTCGGCGGTCTTATCCAGGTCGATGTTGGCGGAGTCGCCGTCGATAGTCGGAAGGCGCATCATGCCGAATCCAAGCGCGGAGACTTTGATGTCGCGCGAGCCAAACTTCCTATATTGCATAACATGTCCTCCTTCCCGTATTCTGCTATACCTGCACCTCGGAATCGTCACCGATAAGCAGGCGCAAGGAGTCGCGTCCGTCGGCCACTTTGGTCACCTTGGCGTTGCGGCCTATCAGGCTGTCTTCAACCCGTCCCACATCCATGAGAGTGCAGCCCTCGAGCAAGACCGAATGCTCTATGATCACGTTCTTAAGCACGCTCTTTGGGCCTACGGCCGTGAACGGCCCGATGAAGCAATCCTCCACCACGGCACCCTCGCCTATGACCACAGGGCCGCGGATCATACTCCGGATTACCTTCGCCGTCTTGGCGACCTCAACCCTTCCTGTGATCTTGCTTTCCTCTGAGACTTCACCGTGAATCGCTTTGGACGCGTACTCATCTAGGACCACCCGGTTGGCCTCGAGGATGTCATCTTTCTTGCCGGTGTCCAGCCACCATCCGTCAAGCACTTTGGCATGGATCTGCTCGCCTGCGTTCAGGAGCTCCTGGATGGCATCGGTGATCTCCAGTTCACCCCTGAAGGAAGGCTTGATCTTCGCGATGGCGTCGTGGACCTTATGGTTGAACATGTACACGCCGACCACGGCCAAGTTCGTGGGCGGGTCCTTCGGTTTTTCTATGAGCTGCTTGAGGTCGCCGCGCTCATCCAAGATCGCCACCCCGAATTGCCTCGGGTCCGGCACTTCCTTGAGGAGGACCGTGGCCGCGGCAGCACCGCGCTCAAATTTCTCAACCAGCGGAGCGACTCCGCCTTCGATCAGGTTGTCGCCCAGGAACATGAGGAACTTGTCATGTCCGAGGAAGCCTTTAGCCACAGAGACGGCATGGGCCAAGCCTTTTGGCTGCTCCTGAATTATGTATGTAATGCGGACACCCCACCTTGAACCGTCCCCGACAGCGGCCTTAATGAGGTCGATGTTTTCCGGCGAGACGATGAGCCCTATCTCCCAGATGCCCGCCCTGGCGATCTGATCGATCACGAAGAATATGATGGGCTTATTGGCTACCGGGAGAAGATGCTTTGCCGTGGTATACGTGAGCGGACGAAGCCTCGTCCCTTTTCCGGCCGCCAGTATGATTGCTTTCATGGTGCACGCCTCCTTCGGAAAATCCGGCGATACTAGATATATGATTCGCCGACAGGCGACCGGTTCTCCTCTGCTGAATATATGCGTTGTGCAATCGCTCCCAGGCGATTTCCTCATGAAGGAGATGAACTACCGGATGAACGGCAAGATACGTGAAATGAGGCGGAAGGACAGGGCCATGACCCGCGAGGAGGCCGAAGCCTTGCTGCACGAGGCAGACTTCGGTTTTCTGGCAACCGTAGACGAAACCGGACAGCCTTACTGCGTCCCCCTGAACCACGTGTACAAAGACGGTTACATAGTGTTCCACTGCGCCTTGGAAGGAGCAAAGCTGGACAACATAAGGGCTAACCCCAGAGTGAGCTATGGGGTCTGCACTGAGCACGAGGTAGTGCCTGAGAATATCTCGACCAGGTACAAGTCGGCGATAGCCTTTGGAACTGCCGAGATCGTGGAGTCACCGGAACTCCGCAAAGAGCTTCTTGTGGCGCTCCTCGAAAGGCTCGCTCCGGGTCAGGGTTTCAGGTGCGGTGGAGCAACCATCGAGAATACCTGCGTAGTGCGCATTAAGGTAGAGGTGCTCACGGGCAAGAAGCGGGAGTAGGCTTAGCTCTCTTTCACCCACTCGGTGATGGCCCGGATTACCGTCTCATCGATATTGCCCGGCACTCCGTACTCTTCAGGCGTTGACTTCCCCGCGCCGGACATGAAGAGGTGATTTAGTCCCGGCATGGACCTCAAGGTCACGTTGGCCAGATCTCCGAGTTCGGCCTGCCAGAGGGCGAAGTCTTCCATGGTCACCTGGTAATCGCGTTCTCCCTGCAAGAGGAGGATGGGCAGGCCGAGGTCTCGCGCGACAGCGGCAGGGTCATACGCCAAGAGGTCGTCCCAGTATGCCTTGCCGGCCCCCAGCACCATCTCCCCGGGTTTGATAGACCCCTCCCTGATCTTGCTTACGCTTTCTTCTACCTCGACGAGGTGGGCCGCCTCCTCGTCTGATACCTGGCCGTCCAGTTCCGCAAGGTACCGGTATTGCTCGAGGAACAGGTCTGTAAGAGGCCTTGCGTTAGGGGCCATCATTATGAGGCCTGCGGGATACTCACCGGTTGTCTGCATAAGAGCCTCAGCAATCCTTGGAGCCGAGGAAGCGCCAAGGCTGTGGCCCAGGACGAAGATACGCTTGGGGTCTATCTTATCGACTTGCCTCAGGTACGCCACGGCCCCGGCGGCGTCGTCGACGACTTCATCCTTAAGAGTGAACGTAGCCATCTCGTTCGCCAGCTCGGCCGTGTACTGCTTGGTCCGCTTCTCATAGCGGAGAACGGCGATCCCCTGGCTAGCAAGGCCATACGCCAGGTCTCTGAACGGCTTGTTGGGACCTATGCTCTCGTCCCTGTCGTGGGGCCCCGAGCCGTGGACCAGCACGACCGCCGGGAACGGCCCTTCGCCCGCGGGGATTGTGAGAGTCCCGGGAAGTACCCACGGCTCTTTCCCTATCTCAACGGGTATCTCAGTGAAGGAACCGGCCACAGAGTATGGAGGCTCTTTGTAATCACCGGTCTTGGCTTGGGGCAGACCGAACCACAACCCGGTCACTCTGCCCTCCGCGTCAAATACCACTTTGGTATCGATGACAGCAGACTCGAAGTCACAGGTTACATATGCTACTCTGTATCCCGACTCGGTCGCCAGGCGGACCGACGTTATCGCCCCAAACGCTCCGAGTTGAGACACAAGTGAATCCCAGGTGGATTTCAGCCGCTCTGCGGGGAGCGCCGAGGCCATCCTCGAGTCCATCATCTTCACCGCATCGGCGTACTTTCCTTCGGACATGGCGGCCACGAACGTCCGGGCACGTGAGTCAAGGACGGAATCCGGGACAGGTTCGGCCGGAGTGTTAGGCGTCTTGCGGCACCCGGCAAACACCAACACCAGCCCGAAGATAGTAAGGACCAGAAGTAGACCCAGACGACGCATCCGCCATCATCCTCCTCGGCATGAGCTCTCCAATAGACCATCGAACATGCAGCCCAGTAACTCTTTCTCTCTACCTATCATACCTCATCTGCGCCGGACTCTTCTCTCCCGGAAGATCCCCTGTGCTGTCCGGTAATGACATCCCGGACGCCTTCCCAGGAAACGCTTCCCCTGGCGAATATCTCGTACAAGACGATGCCCCCGGCAACGCCTACATTGAGCGAATCCCGCCTGCCTACCATCGGAATGCTGACTTGTTGCCGGCATATCCCCAGTTCCTCATCGCCTAGGCCCTGCGCTTCGTTACCAAGCATCAGTATCACGGGCCTCTTGTACTCGGCCTCCCTGGTTTCGCGACGGCTACCTCCGTGCCTGAGGCTCGAAATGAGATCGGTGATGCCCTTCTTATCGAAAAAGCCCACTGCAG
>DUSU01000007.1 GCA_012842425.1 Candidatus Fermentithermobacillaceae bacterium
CTGCTACCACTCGTTCCATGACGTAGACTCTTCTCGCTTCCTTCGTAGACAAGAACACGTCTCCTCTCGCCATGGTGACATTCTCTCTGTCTCGTTATGGGGTGACAATATCACTGTCCCGTGACAACCTCAGATACTACTCCTTGTCGGATGCTTCGGGCTCTTGTATAATCGCGCAGAAAAGGAGGACGGGCTTACCGAGACAAAGCGAGCCGTCCGGAGGTGAACCCTACCTTGAGCAAGGCAAGACAGGCCGCCTTTACGGCGCTTTTCATAGCGATGTCAGTGGTCCTCACGAGGTTTGCGTCGGTCCGCGTAGCTATAGCGGGAGTCGAGGGGATCAGGATCGGGTTCGGAAGCCTGCCCAACATCATGGCCGGCATCCTGCTGGGACCGGTATACGGAGCCATATCGGGAGCCTTTTCGGACATCATCGGATTCGTGCTCAGCCCGATGGGCGGCTACATGCCCCACTTTACGGTGAGCGCCGGTGTCATGGGAGCCCTGCCGGGTCTTGTCCTTGTCCTCTTGCGGAAAGCGCGATTGAGCCGCCGGATCCCCGAATGGTTTGAGACCGTCTTGGCGGTGGGCACAGGCGTGATAGTGGTCTCCTGGGGTCTCACTCCCTATTTCCTTAACACCCTCTATGGATTGCCCAGGGCAGCGATCATGCTTCCGAGGATTGTCGCGGCGCTCATAGAGATCCCGGCGTACTCAGTCATCATAAGGTCCGTGTCCGTACGTTACGTGCGCCTCACTGCGAGGAATAAGCCGACATAGCCATCTAGAAGAGCGCCAGCTGCTCTCCTTCAGGCAGGTTCTCAAGGACGCCTTGTTCCTTGAGCATCTCACACAGTTTCTTCCCGAGTTTGGTGCGCCTCCTGAAGTCTTCGACCGAGGTGAAAGGAGCTTCCTCACGCGCTTCGACGATGGCTTGGGCAGCCCGCTCCCCGATCCCCGGGATGGACACAAAGGGCGGCAGCAGGATGCCGTCATCGGGCACATACTTAGTCGCATGAGACTTGTATAGCGAGGGCTTTCCGAACCTTACGCCTCGCCGGTACATCTCGAGCGCAACCTCGAGTGCGCTGGCTATGTCCTGCTGCTTCGCGGTGGCGTTTGGAGACGAGTTTATTGACTCGATCTCCTTCTTCCAAAGGTCCGGGTTGTTGTGCATGTATTCCACTGTCATCGATGAGCCGTGGAAAGTGAAGTACGCCGCCGCGAAAGCCAGCGGGTGGTGCACTTTGAAGTACGCGATCCGGAAGGCGGTTGTGACGTAGGCGGCGGCATGTGCTTTGGGAAAAAGATACGAGATCTTCTTGCACGACTCGATGTACCACTCTGGCACCGAGACCTTGCGCATGGCCTCTATGTCGGCGTCCGCAAGGGGCTTTCCTTTCCTAACCTTTTCGGCGATAGCAAATGCCACGGCGCTGTCCATGCCCATCTGCATGAGGTAGAGGAAGATATCTTCCCTGGTCGCGATGACTTCTCTAAATTTGGCGACACCGCTCTTGATAAGGTCGCGGGCGTTGTTCGCCCACACGTCGGTGCCGTGGGAAAGCCCCGATATCCTCACCAGGTCTCCGAAGGAAGCTGGCTTAGTCTCGACAAGCATGTTTCGGACAAACCTGGTCCCAAACTCGGGTATGCCGATGGCATCGTCGGGATTCACGCCCGAAAAGAGGGCTAGCGTGTCAGGGTCATCCATAGGTACCTTAAGCGGATCTATGCCCGTCAGCTCGTGGAGCATCTTAATTACAGTCGGGTCGTCATGACCGAGGATATCCACTTTGACCAGGTGCCCGGAAATGGAGTTGTAATCGAAGTGCGTGGTGATGGCTCCCGCGGTGCGGTCGTCCGCAGGGAACTGGAGCGGCGTAAAGTCCAAGACATCCATTCCGGAAGGGATGACCATTACGCCTCCGGGATGCTGGCCCGTGGTCCTCTTCACGCCCTCGATTCCGCTTGAGAGCCTGGTCTCTTCGGCCCGCCTGAGCCTCAGACCTCTTTCTTCGGCGTAGTGTTTCACAAACCCGTATGCCGTCTTGCGGGCCACCGTCGCTATCGTCCCGGCCCTGAAGATGTTTCCCTCTCCCAAGAGTTCCGAGGCGAACTTGAGCATCTCGCCCTGTTCCTCTCCTGAAAAGTTCAGGTCAATATCGGGCACCTTCTCTCCGTGGAACCCCATGAATGTCTCAAAAGGGATGTCTTGCCCGTCTCGGAGGAGGTCTTCACCGCATTTCGGGCACTTCCTCGGCGGGAGGTCAAATCCCGACGCAACCTGCACATCCGGCTCAAAGTCGCTCCACCGGCAGCCCGGGCACACGTAGTGTGGCTTCAGCGGGTTCACTTCGGTGACTCCGGTACAGGTGGCGACGAGCGATGACCCTACAGAGCCCCGGGAGCCCACGAAATACCCGTCCGCCAGGGACCTCTCAACCATCCGGATGGCGATCATGTACAGCGAGGAGAACCCGTTGCCGATGATGGCCCCCAGTTCCTTCTCGAGTCGCGCCCTAACCACCTCGGGAAGGGGGTCTCCGTACATGCGCTTGGCCCCTTCTTCCGCAAGGCGCCTTAGTTCACTGTCGGCGTTAGGCAGGTTCGGGAAGTAAGAACCTTCGGGGATCGGCCGGAGGTTCTCCACCGAAGCAGCCAGCTCTACGGGGTTGGTTATGACGACCTCCCGCGCCGCTTCTTCTCCCAGGTAACTGCTTGCTTCGGCCAGTAGTTCGGAAGTCGTCCTGAAGTGAAGAGGCGCCGACTTCTCTCCCTCAAGCATCCCTTTTCCGGAGAGGAGGATCGCCCGGTAGATCTCGTCTTCGGGATCAAGGTAGTGGACGTCGCCGGTCATAACGCACGGGCGCCCTATAGCCTTCGCCAGGTCGAAAATCCTCTTGTTCAGGAGCTCAAGCCCGTTTTC
>DUSU01000059.1 GCA_012842425.1 Candidatus Fermentithermobacillaceae bacterium
CTTGCGGCTGATCTCGATCACCAGAGCCAAGAGGCGGGGTTCGGAGTCGACCAGCATCTGAGAGTAAGCGTCTCGCGCAGCCTGTAGGGCCGCTTTGGCCTCGTTTACGATCTTCTGAGCCTCTGCCAAGCCCTCGTCGCGTCCCTCGTAGTAACCTTCGTTCCTACCTGCCTCTCTGGCTTTCGCGGCTATCTCTCCTGCTTCTTCTCTCGCCCGGCTCACCAAGGCTTCGGCCTCTTCCCTGGCCTCTTCGAGGATAGCCTGCGCCTCTTGTCTCGCCTTCTCTAGGACCTCGGCCGGGTCTGGAAGACACGTCTCTATCCGTGCCTCAACCTCTACCGGCTTGGGCACCGGTCGCCTTATGCGAGTAGGTTGGGAGCGAAAAACTCTAGACAACGACATCGTCTCCTCCTCCGCGACCTACGACGATCTCGCCCTGGTCCTCAAGCCGCCTTATGATAGCGACGATCCTCTGCTGTGCGTCTTCCACGTCTCTCATGCGCACAGGGCCAAGGTAGTCGATGCTCTCCTTGAGGGTCTCCACGGCGCGGGACGAAAGGTTCTTGTAGATCTTCTCTTTGACTTCGTCGGACGCGGCTTTGAGGGCGAGCGGGAGATCCTTGGACATGTCGACTTCGCGCAGAAACCGCTGCACGGCCCTGTCGTCGAGGTAGATGATGTCGTCGAACAGGAACATCCTGCGTTTGATCTCTTCAGACAGTTCCGGTGCTTCCACATCAAGGGCGTTTAGAATGGTCTTCTCGGTCTGTCTGTCTACGTTGTTCAGGATGTCGACGATGGCGCCGACTCCGCCTGTACGCGTGTAATCTTGACCGACGACGTTCACGAGCTTGCGCTCGAGGATGCGCTCGATCTCTTTTATGACTTCGGGGCTGGTGCCCTCCATGGCAGCGATACGCCTGGCCACTTCGACCTGCAGATCGGGAGCCAACGAGGCGAGTATCGCACCGGACTGGTTAGGAGCCAGGTAGCTCAGGATGAGGGCGATGGTCTGCGGAGACTCTGACTCAAGGAAGTTCAGGAGCTGGGTAGGTTCGGCCTTTCTCGCGAAGTCAAAGGGCCTCACCTGCAGCGACGCGGTGAGGCGCCCCAGCACGTCGACGGCCTTTTCCTTTCCCAAAGCCTTCTCCAGGAGCACCTTGGCATACTCTATGCCGCCTTCGTCTATGTACTGTTGCGCGATGGCCATATCGGCGAACTCGCTTAGTACCTGGTCTCTAACATCTTGGTCGACCCTCTTCGTACCGGCGATCTCTAGGGTCAAGACGTCGATGTCTTCTTCCTTCATGTGCTTCATGACCTGAGATGAAAGGTCAGGCCCTAGCGTAATGAGGAGAATCGCGGCTTTCTCTCTTCCGGACAGGACGCCTCGGCGCGTAGACATCAGTACTCATCCTCCAGTAACCAGGTCTTGAGAAGCGCGGCCATCCCGGCCGGGTTGACCCGGGCCATCCTCTCGATGTCTTCCCTGATCTTCTGCCGCGACAAGAGGTCAGGAGACAACGTAGGCGCTTCTTCCACCAAGGGGAGCGGTTCAGGCAGGGGTTCAACGGCCTGCGCCCTCCGGCGCCTCATTAGGAGAAGGATGATGGTACCCAGGATGAGAGCTGCGGCAACCGCGATGGCGTAGATGTATACCCTCGGGAATGTCTCCTCAGGCGGCGTCATGCCGCCCCGCACTACGTCGACAAGGCTCGTGTCGAAGGGCATTCCTATTACGCTGATCTTGTCCTGTCTAAGAGGATCGAGCCCAAGAGCCGCTGTAACTCCTTCGGTTATTAGGCTCTTCTCATCATCGTCCAGTTCTCTATTTACCATGACGGCGACGGAAAGGTTCTTTATGCTCCCGGGCGTCACAATCGTCTCCGTCGTTGTCCGACTTACCTCGTAGTTGGTAATGGTCTCGGTACGCTGATACTGGGACTCGCCCTGGCCTGCGGTCGCGTAGGTCGGGACGTCAAGTCCTCCGGCCACTCCGCCGACCGGCGTACCCGTTCCCTGGTAGCTCTCGGTCACCTGTTGAGTACTCCTGAGGACACCCTGAGGGTCGGATGCGTATTGGTCGTCAACGATCCTCACCTGGTCGAGGTTCAGTGTGGCGCGGACCTGGCAGACGACGTTTCCGGGCCCCAAGACGGGCGTAAGGGTCGCCAGGAGTCGGGACTCCAGCTCCCTCTCGACGCGCGATGTCATCTCAAACGCCGTGGCCGAAACCTGACTTCCCAGCGAATCGCTCCTCAGATCCTGAGAAAGGAGCCTACCCGAAGTATCCATGACGGTAACGTCGTCAGGAGAAAGCCCTTCAACCGATCTCGCCACCAGATTCATGATGCCTCTTACCGTAGGCTCTCCGAGCTCTTTCCCGGGTACAAGGTCCAGAAGGACCGCGGCTGTCGCAGGAGTCTTAAGGGTAGCGAAAACCGTGTTCTCAGGGATGACTATGTGGACTCTCGCGTCCCTGACGCCGGAAATTGACTTGACGGTCCTCACCAGCTCTCCAGAGAGGGCACGGGTGTACTGGACACGGCGTTCGAAGTCCGTCGCCCATATAGAATTTCCCTGGATACTCTCAAAGCCCACTATCCCGGAGGACGGAAGGCCTTGGCTAGCCAAGGAAAGCCTGGTCCTATGGACTTCTTCGCCGGGGATCTTCACGGTACGCCCCCCGTCGGCGAGCTCGTAAGGAATGCCTTGTCTCTCGAGTTCGCTGACGATGGCCCCTGCGTCCTGGAGGTCCAGATTGGACCACAGTATTTCATAACGCTGTCCTCGCGTGGAGATGGCCAGCGCCACCACACACACGACGAACACTGTCGCAACACTTGCTATAATGACCAGCCTGGGTGTTTTTCCTAGCTTGGACCAGGTGTCCCGTATGCCCTTTGTGAGTTGAGCGACACTGGTTCCCATCTGTCTCCCCCGCTATATAGGCATCCTCATGATCTCCTGATAAGCCTCGAGGGCTTTATTGCGGACGGAGATCACGAGATCCAGCGCCAGGCTCGCCTTTTCGGCTGAAAGGACGGCAGTGTGCATGTCGCGGGCATTGCCGGTAACCAGGTCGATCTGTGCCTGAGACATCTCTCTGTCGAGGGCCGCCAGGCTCTGGGCAGCCTTCTCAAGCACGCTGGAGAACAGTGTCTCGCCGGCAGTCGGTTCTGAAGAACGGGTCACGGACCTTTCAACCAGAGGTCCCACTCCAGGTATGGAAGCAGCTCTAAGGTACATCGATTTTCCTCCCCCCGAGACCCCGGCGCGCTCTTGGCGCCGGTTTCATACACTGGGCTTTACGCCCGAAGCAGCTCCAGCGCCCGCTGGGCCATTGTTTTGGCGGCTTCTATGGCCGTGACGTTGGCCTCGTAAGCTCTGGTTGCCGCCATCATGTCAACCATCTCCGTGACCACATCCACGTTGGGATATGTCACGTACCCCTCCTCGTCGGCCTCCGGATGACCGGGCGAGTAGACGCGTCGAAGAGGGCTCTGGTCTTCGGCGATGCCGTAGACTCTGACGCCCCGAGGGAGCTCCGAGCACTCCCGGGCGAGGATGTCGCGGAATGAATAGCGTACCGCGTTAGGCGCGAACAGAGCCACTTTGCGCCGGTATGCCCCACCGTTTTCTGTTCTTGTGCTTTCGGCGTTGGCCAGGTTTGACGCGATAAGGTCGAGTCTCAGCCTCTCGGCAGTAAGACCTGATGCGCTGGTCTCAATCGCAGCGAACAACCTCATGTCGTCTAGTGCCTCCCTTCCGTTATGGCTTTTCGCAGGAGTGACAGGTGGGCCCGAAGCTGACCTGACACGGCCGAGTAGTACAGCGCGTTCGCAGCCACTTCGCCCATTTCACGGTCCATGTCGACGCTGTTCCCATCGGGCGTGATGGCCGAGAGGTCTTGGGCTAGCCGTCCTGGCTGGACCGTGTTTGAGGGTACGATGTGACGCGACGAAGTTGCGACAAGGGTGGGACGCGTACTGGCGGTTGCTTCGGCCAATGCAGAGCGGAAGTCCAGGTCGAGACGCTTGTAGCCCGGCGTCTCGGCGTTGGCCACATTATTGGCGAGGACTTCGTGCCTGCGCCAAGCCCCGTCCAACGCGCGCTGCATGATAAGCGCTACATCCTTCATGATCTTACCCCCCCTGAGATCACGCGAGCCTCCCGGCACCAAAGCCGAGAGGCAGCGTAAAACTAAAACCGCCCTCTTCGGAAACCCGGCTGCCATGGCGACTCTATCTCTGTTGTCGCTTTAGGCCCGCAGCTTTGCGTCACTGCCTTTCGACAGTTTTGCCTTTATCGGTGCGCGGTAACTGGAACTATTTAGTTGTGGACGGCTCCTATTCTACACAAAATCTGAAAATCCTTCTGCCCGTTACTAATTTCGTAGATTTTTTTACATATGTGAGAGAGAAACGGCGGGCAAAGAACATGCCGCTCCTTGCCCGCCGCCTTTAAATGCCCAGTTTATCTTAGCTTTTTAAGCTCCTCAAGCAATTTGCTATTGAGGACTCTTATGAATGTGCCTTTCATGCCCAGCGACCTGGACTCAATAACGCCGGCCGATTCGAATTTTCTCAGGGCGTTCACGATAACGGATCTGGTTATGCCAACCCGGTCGGCAACTTTCGACGCGACGAGGAATCCTTCGGTCCCACCCAGCTCCTCAAAAATGTGTCGCATGGCGTTCAGTTCTGAGAAAGAGAGCGTTCCCAGGGCTACCTGAACAGCTGTCCGCTGGCGGGTCTCTTCTTCAACCGTCTCCTGGTTGTAGCGGAGGATCTCCATTGCAGTCACAGTCGCCGCATGCTCCGCCAGAATGAGGTCGTCATCGCTGAAGTCATTGGTAGTGCGCGCCAGAACCAGTGTGCCCAACCGTTCGCCGCCGCCCATGACGGGAAGCACGGTCGTTATCTTCTGCGGGTACGGGCACGGGGTTCCGTCCTTGAAAACGCAGACGCCCTCGTCGTTCCTGAGGTTGACGGCAGGTTCCCTGTACATGAAAAGCCTCTCGTTGTAAGCAGGCGGGAAGCCTTGAGACCCAAGGACATCTTCCTTCATGACTTTGCAGTCGAAATCGTCCATGAGTGCGTACCCCAGGACTTTGCCGGCCTTATCCAGGATGTAGACGTTGCACTCGACTACGTCTCTTATGACCTTCGCACTACCGTGAAAGTCGACTTCGCTTGCCGCCCCGGAGAGCAGCTGGTTCATACGTCGTGTTTTGTCTAGTAAAGTCTGCAACCGGTTCTCCTCCTCTTTGCTCTCGCGCTACAGGATATAGCGGGAGACATCTCTGTCGGAAACTAGGCCCGCTAGCCTCCTCCGCACGTACTCGGCGTCTACTACGACCTTTCGCTCGGCAACGTCGGGCGCCTCGAACAGTACGTCTTCGAGCAGCTTCTCCATGACGGTGTGTAGTCGTCTGGCCCCTATGTTTTCGGTCTCTTGGTTAACTTTGAAAGCCATGGCTGCCAGTTCTGCTATTCCGTCTTCACTGAATTCTACCTCTACATTATCAGTAGCGAGAAGAGCTTTGTACTGCCTTGTTAGGGAAGTTTCAGGTTCTTTGAGAATTCTGACGAAATCGGCTTCTGTAAGCGGGTCTAGCTCAACCCTTATGGGGAACCTTCCTTGGAGCTCGGGGATGAGGTCGGAAGGCTTGCTGACATGGAAAGCCCCTGCCCCAATGAAAAGGATGTGGTCGGTCTTAACGGGGCCGTACTTTGTCATTACGGTTGTTCCTTCGACTATGGGCAGGAGGTCGCGCTGGACCCCTTCTCTCGAAACGTCCGGCCCCGTCCCACGCTCGCGGCCGGCGATCTTATCCAGCTCGTCGAGGAACACGATGCCGAGGGCTTCGGTTCGCCTAATCGCTTCCGCCGTGATCGAGTCCGTATCCACGAGTTTTGAGGCTTCTTCCTGAGCGAGGACCTTCCTTGCCTCTCTTACTTTGAGCCGGCGGATCTTCTTCCGCTTGGGAAGGATGCCTCCCAGAAGGTCCTGCATGTTCAGGCCCATCTCCTGCATTCCGGTGCCGTCGAAGAAGTTGAGAGTAGGCATGGAGGTGTCTTCAACCTCGATCTCGACCTCCAGACCCTCACACTCGCCCCTTGCGAGGCGCTCACGGAGAAGACGCCGTTCTGCCCTGGCTTTCCGGACCTTTTCTTCAAAGTCTTCGTCATCGTTCGTATCCTCACGCACACCGGGAGTGAACAGGAACTCGAATGGATTCCGGGCCGCTTCCTTTCTCTTGGGAAGCGGGCAGAGGATGTCGACCAGCCTGTCTTCGGCAAGTGCCTGGGCCTTGTCCTTGACCATCTCCAGCTCCTCGTTTCGGACCATCCGGACGGCCGCCTCGACAAGGTCCCGTACAATGGAGTCCACATCCCGTCCAACGTAACCTACTTCTGTGAACTTAGAGGATTCTACTTTGACGAACGGCGCGTTCACCAGTTTGGCAAGACGCCTGCATATTTCGGTCTTGCCTACCCCGGTAGGCCCTATCATGAGGATGTTCTTGGGGATTATGTCGTCCTGAAGGTCTCCCTCTACCTTTTGCCGCCTTAACCTGTTCCGGACCGCGACGGCAACGGCCTTCTTAGCCTTCTCTTGACCCACTATGTACTTGTCTAGTTCCGCGACTATCTCACGAGGCGTAAGGTCAGCCATCCAAAAGCCTCCTTTTTCCAAGCCTAAGTAAGTTCTTCGACCAGGATATTCTCATTCGTGTATATGCAGATCGATGCGGCTATTTTGAGAGATTCTCTGGCGATTTCGGCGGCTGTTAAAGAGCTGTGTCTCACCAGCGCTTTGGCGGCCGCGGTAGCGTAGGGCGCCCCGGACCCTATGGCCAGGACGTTGTCGTCGGGCTCTATCACTTCGCCGGTCCCGCTCACCAGGAGAATGTGGTCTTTATCCATGCAGAGGAGCATGGCCTTTAGCTGCCGGAGGATCCGGTCCGTCCTCCATTCCTTGGCGAGCTCAACCGCAGCCCGCTGCAGGTCGCCCCTGGTCTCCTCAAGGTGCCCCTCGAGCTTGTCGAAGAGAGCCAGCGCGTCTCCGACCGAACCGGCAAAACCGGCGAGTATCTTTCCGTTATAGATCTTCCTTACTTTCTTCGCCCCGCTCTTCAGGATGGTGCGGCTTTCCTCCAGAGTCACCTGGCCGTCACCGGCCATGGCGCTCTTGCCACCTGCCCTTACGGCGAGGATGGTGGTGCTCTTTATGAGAGGCTCATCCATGCTCATCACCCTCTCTTTTCTCCTTGGCCCTTCCGGCTCTCCGGGGTATCCTCGGCTACGGCGCGGGGATGGAAGCTCCTGTACGCTTCCCGGAGATGCTCAGGCATCACATGCGTGTATATCTGGGTTGTACGGACGCTGGCGTGCCCCAGCATGTCCTGGACAGACCTTAAGTCTGCCCCGCCCCTTAGAAGATGAGTCGCGAAAGAATGTCTGAGCGTGTGCGGAGAACACCTCGCGGGGTCCAGTCCGGCAGTAAGGAGATGCTTCTCCAGCGTCCTCCTTATGGACCTTACCGAAAGCCTCTTGCCGAAGCGGTTTAGGAAGAGGGGCCTCCTGAGGCTCATTAGGACTGCCTGCTTCCCGGCCTTACCGGTCTCTTTGGCCTCCGGGCGGCTCGGCCGACTGGAGGCGGCCTCTAGGTACGGGCGGCCGTTATCAAGGTAGTCGGCCAGCGCCTCGAGAGCCACCGAGCCCACGGGGACAAAGCGCTCTTTGCTGCCCTTCCCCAAGACCTGGACGAAGCCTAGAGAGTAATCGATATCACCCACGTTGAGGCTCCGGAGCTCACTTATCCGTAGCCCCGACCCGTAGAGAAGCTCCAGCATCGCCCTGTCTCTCTTACCCAGGGGCGTGTTAGTGTCTATGGCCTGCAGGAGGCTCTCCACTTCACCTTCCGATAGGACCTTAGGAAGCTCTTGCTTTACCCTCCGCGGCGTTACCGCCTTGGCGGTTTCTGCAGCAAGGCTCCCCCTCTTTTCCAGGAACTTGAGGAAGCTGCGGATACAGGACGTCTTTCGCGCTATGGACGAAGGCTTGTAGCCCTTCTTCGAGAGATCTTGTATGAAGTCGCGGACGTCATCTACAGAGATCTTCGGGGGAAGTTTGGAGGGGTCTCCACCGTACTTCCCTGTAAGGAAGGTCATGAACTGGCCTAGGTCGTTGGCGTATGCGTTAAGGGTGCTTGGGCTTTGGGTCTTGGACACCCCCACTTGGGCCAGGAACTCCTCTTGACCTTCCAAGATAGATCTCAACGCCACACCTTCTCACTGTTAACGAAATGCCTGCAAATGGCAGCCAATTCGGAACTAATGATAACACTAGGGTGAAACAGGGGCAACTTTTTCGTAATTTTCCACCTTTTGCGTCCGGTAGCTGCAATCAGGGTTTGAGCAGCGGAATCCTCGCCGACTACCCTGCGCTTCAACCAGGAACGACCCGCACGTGGGGCACTTGGTCCCCGCCACCGGCTTGGCCCAAGTCGTGTAGTCACAGCCGGGATACTCTGTGCACCCGTAAAACACCCGGCCCTTGCGGGTCCGCCTTGCCACGAGTTCGCCCTTCTCGCACTTAGGGCACTTGACTCCGGTTTTCTCCAAAATGGGCTTGGTGTTCTTGCACTCGGGATAACCTGAGCAGGCGATGAACTTACCGTACCTGCCGCGCTTTATAACCATGGGACGCCCGCACTTCTCGCAGTCTTCGCCGGCCGGCTCGTCGGCTATCTTGACCCTGGAGATCTCTTCCTCTGCGCGGTCAACTTGCTCCTTGAAGGGTTCCCAGAACTCCCTAAGGATCCGGACCCAGTCCCCTTCTCCCTCCTCGATGGAGTCGAGCTTTTTCTCCATGTCGGCTGTGAAAGCAAGGTCAACGATGGAAGGGAAGTTCTCTGTAAGGAGCCGGTCCACGGTGATTCCCAGTTCCGTCGCGAAAAGCCGCTTTTGGTCCCGAGCAATGTACTCTCTTTCGAACAGGGTGGCGATTATGGGAGCATATGTAGACGGCCGGCCTATCCCGTTCTCCTCGAGTGCCTTGACCAGCGTCGCTTCCGTGTACCTTGGAGGCGGCTCGGTCTCGTGCCGCTGCGGGTCCGTCTTCACGAGCTTTAGGACCTCGCCCTCGGCGAGAGGTATGATCTCGCGTTCTTCGTCGGTATCTCCGGGGTGGTCCTGGCCCTCTTCGTAAACCTTTGTGAAGCCGGGGAACTTCATCCGGGAACCGGTGGCCCGGAAGGTTGCCTGGCCTGCCGCTATGTCGGCCGTCACGGTGTCGTAGACAGCCGGCGCCATCTCGCTGGCAACAAACCTTTCCCATATCAGCTTGTATAGCCTGTACTGGTCGCTCTTTAGGAACGCCCTGACCTCTGCGGGCGTCCGGAGGACCGATGTGGGACGTATGGCCTCGTGCGCTCCTTGCTCCAGGGGCCTCGACCGCACTGTCCTTCCTGAACCGACATACTGGGAACCGTACACCTCGCCTATGAACCTTCGCGCCTCGGTCGCCGCGCTCTGAGCTACCCTCACCGAGTCGGTCCTCATGTAGGTGATAAGCCCAATGTAGCCTTCTCTGCCGAGTTCTACACCTTCATACAGCGTCTGGGCGACCGACATGGTCTTCTTGACCGAAAAACCCAGCTTCCGGGAAGCCTCCTGTTGCAGTGTCGACGTCGTGAAGGGAAGCGGTGCTTGCCTCTTTCGCTCTTTTGGCTTAACCGACTGAACAATGAACGGCTTGCCTTCGATGGCCGCAAGGACCGCATCGACGTCTTTACGGCTGGCAAGCCCCTTTTTGCGTCCGTTTTCTCCAAAGTAGCGGGCCTTTACTTCCCCGTGTTCGCCCTTAAGATAGGCATCCAGGGTCCAGTACTCTTCCGGCTGAAATGCCTTAATCTCCAGGTCCCGCTGCACGATGAGCCTGAGAGCCGCCGACTGCACCCTTCCGGCCGAAAGGCCTGGCCTGATCTTGTGCCACAAGAGCGGGCTCAGACTGTATCCGACGAGTCTATCCAGCACCCGCCTTACTTGCTGCGCGTTCACGAGCCGCAGGTTCACGGGCCTTGGCTTTGAGAAAGCTTCTCTCACCGCCTTTTCGGTGATCTCGTGGAACACGACGCGCTTCGCTTCATCCGGGTCAATACCCAGGATGGAGCACAGGTGCCACGAGATGGCTTCGCCTTCACGGTCCGGGTCGGTGGCCAGGTAGACGGAAGAGGCCTTCTTGGAAGCTTCTTTCAGTTCCTTGATAAGGGCGCCCTTGCCTCGAATGTTTATGTACTTCGGCGTGAAGTCGTTTTCTATGTCTACCCCAAGAGTGCTCTTAGGGAGGTCCCTCACATGGCCAAGCGAAGCCATAACCCGGTATCTAGATTTCATAAACCGGGATATGGTTTTCGCTTTTGTCGGTGACTCAACGATGATGAGTGGACTTGTCTCAGCCGTCATTCGTCTAGCTGCGCTCCTTCCCATTTGTAGCCTGCCCCGCCAGAGCCAGGAATTTACCTGCTGCGGTCCTAATGACCGCGCCCTTCATCTCCAGGCAAGCAAGCACCGCCGCGATCCTGCCCGCCGGCATCTTAGGGAGACGCTCGCACAGGGCGTCAGCCGAAAGCGGATGGCCGCGAAGCTCCTGAAGCACGGCAGATTCCTCCAACGTATTCTCCGCTGCAGCAAAATGCTTAGGAGACTCGAAAGGTACCGGAATACACTCAGTTTCTCGTCCGAGAAAGGATAGCACATCTTGTGCCGAGGTTACCAGATAAGCACCTTCCTGGATCAGTTTGTTCGTGCCGGCGCTCTTGGGCGACTTCGCGCTTCCCGGCACTGCCATGACCGGTATACCGTAGCTTAAGGCCCACGAGGCAGTGTTGAGCGCTCCAGAAGTCGCTCCTGCTTCTATAACCACGATGCCGAGGGACAGACCTGCGATCAGCCGGTTCCGTCTGGGGAAGTGGTATTTGAGAGGTTTGGTCCCGTCGCCGTACTCTGATAGTATCGCTCCATGCCGGGGGATATCACGGTAGAGGTCTTCGTTCTCCGGAGGGTACACGACATCCAGCCCACACCCCAGACAAGCGATGGTGCGCCCACCCGCCCTGATGGCCGCGCGGTGGGCTACGGCGTCTATCCCCCTCGCGAGCCCTGAAACGATCGTCACGCCGGCTCCGGCGATGTCCGCTGCGATCTCCTCGGCGACCCACTTCCCCACATGGGAAGGGTACCGCGTGCCCACTATGGCAACGGCCAGCCGGTCCTGGGGTACGATGCTTCCCGAGATGTAAAGACCTTCCGGTGGATCGGGAAGGCGCATAAGGCTTTCCGGGTATCCTTCCTGCCCTAAGGCGATCACTTGACTCGCCACGGCTCAGCCTCGCTTCCATGATTTGACAATTCCTGATTGAATGTACCACAGATCTCGAGGAAGCGCACTCCCTTTTCATAACTCCCTCTCCCTAAGGAGATGCTGAGAAAAGACTCTTTTGGACCGGGTGATCGGTTTGCGCGTACCAAATGTCTGGAAGACAGTTAAGGACCTCCTTTCCCCCGCGAAAGGGAGCCCTGAACGCGCGCGCTTTTCGCTTGGTGACCGCCCCATACCCGGCAGGATGCCTCAGAAATTGGAGAACGGAGAGCGCATCAAACAAAAGCTATACCGTGACCTGGACAAGAACACACGTGCCCTCAAACAGATCTTTCACGTGCCTGAGTCGTCAGACGTTGTCTTCAGGGAGATTGTGTGCGCAGAACCGAGGGTAAAAGCCGTTGTTGCCTACATCGAAGGTCTAAGCGACTTCGACAAGATCTTTAAATGCGTGCTCCAGCCCCTCATGCTTCTCAGTCCCTTAAGGAAAACCGAGCGTAGGAAACCCATCGACCGTCTGGAGTCGGCCCTCGTCCCCAACGGACAGGTCGAGAGGACTGAGAGCCTCCAGAAGCTCGTTGAAAGCATGCTCATGGGCGACACTGTGGTGCTTGTGGAAAAGAGCGATGTTGCTCTGGTTGTCGAGACCAAAGGCTGGGAGCACCGCGCGGTAGGCGAAGCTGTGAGCGAACGGATCGTGAGAGGGCCTCAGCAGGGGTTTGTTGAGGTACTGAGGGCCAATACCGCACTTCTCCGCTCCATCGTTCAAACCCCGGACCTCGTTGTTGAAAGCCTCGACATCGGCGTGACCGCGACCAACAAGTGCGCGCTCATATACGTTTCCTCTATCGCTAATCAGAAGCTCGTGGACGAGTGCAGGAGAAGGATACTGGGCCTCAACGTCTCCGAGATATTCACGTCGGGCGAACTGGAGCAGTTGATTGAGGACTCCCACAGCCTCCTGCCCACCATCCTGAGTACCGAAAGGCCCGATCGCGTAGCTACCCACCTCATGCAAGGAATGTGCGCCATAATGGTAGCGGGGGACCCCTTTGCTTTAATAGTACCCGTCAACTTGTTCGCGTTTTTGCATAGCGCCGAAGACCGCTTTGTCCGCTGGCCTTACGGAAATGTGCTTCGGTTTATTCGGTACGTCAGTTTCTTCCTTACCGTATACCTGCCCGGGCTTTACGTGGCCATCGTAAGCTACCATCCTGAGATGGTCCCTCCGGCCCTCATGATGGCGATCGCGGCGGCCCGAGAACCCATCCCTTTCCCACTGTACATGGAAGTCTTGGTTATGTACCTTGGCTTTGAGCTCATACGAGAGGCGGGGATACGCATCCCTTCTCCCATTGGGCCGACAATCGGCATCGTAGGGGCACTCCTTATAGGCGAAGCCGCCGTCACTGCGTCAATCGTGAGCCCCATCTTGGTAATCATCATCGCGGTTACTGCAGTCGCCTCTTTCACGCTCCCGAACTTGGAGATCGGGATGTTCATAAGGGTGGCGACACTCCTTTTCATCGTTGCCGGCGCCGCATTGGGGTTCCTCGGGCTTGCGGCCCTCACGTATATCATGCTGTGCCACGCCTTCGCCCTGAACAGTTTCGGCGTGCCATTCCTAACGCCCATGGCGCCCATAAGGAAGCCGTCATACAGGGGCGCTTTCGTAACCGAACCGTGGAAAGTCGAGCAGAGGCCGCCCTATATCCATCCCAAGAACCTCTACCGCCTGGGCCGTGTGGCGCGCCTATGGGATGCGGGGCTAACTCGTGCAGAGAGCGAGCCAAGGGGAAAGAGAGGTGATGTCGGTGGGCCAGGTTCCGGGGCGCAACCTCAAGAAGGCGGCAGCAACGGGAGCGAATCCAAGAGCGAAAGCAGAGGCCGGACCGGGAACTCGCAAAAAGACGGGAGATAGGCAGAGAGACCAAAGAAGCGGCGGGACTCACGAGATCAAGGAAGCCGCTCTCCTACTGGGACATGTCTCCACAAACCAGATCGCGGCGATGCTCGCCTTCCTGCTTGGGGTGAAGTCTTTCCTCATAACCCCGATCTTTCTTACGGCGGAGCTCTCAACAGGTGCATGGATCTCGGTGATAATCTCCCTTGTCGCAGGAGTCTTGGCGACAATAGGGTGGCTCAAGTGGTCCCACCTGACAGAGGGACTCCCTTTCCTACCGGCGCTCCAAAAAACGCTGGGCAAACCTTTGGGTACCCTGCTCTGCGCCGCGATCACCATATCTTTCCTAATCGCGATATCTTTCAGCATGAGGCTCTTCGCAGGCGGGGCAGCCATCGGCCTCTTGCCGGACGTCCCTATAGAGATCCTTCTCATCACCCTCATAGCGGCAAGCGCTTACTCAGCCTGGGCGGGACTTGAGAGCCTGGCCCGCGCTTCCACCTTTTTCTTCGCTCCGACCGTCATCTCTTTCGTGATTATCGTCGTGTCCTCTCTTCGGGACCTGGACCTCAGAAACCTCACGCCGCTTTGGGGTCCGGGGCCGGCCGAAGTCGCTCTGTCAGGGCTCAGGCTCATAGGTCTTTGGGGAATACTGCCTGCCTTCGCCGCCGTAAAGACCTACGTGCGCCGCGAGGAAGACCTTGCGAAGGGCGTCATGGGCGGCCTCCTGGGCGCAGGCGTGACGCTAACGCTAACGGTTATCGCAGTGCTCCTGTTCTTTCCGTATCCCTCCGGGACGCGCCTCACTCACCCCATGGGTATCCTTGCAAGGTCCATATACCTTGGAAGGTACGTCCAGCGGGTAGAGGCTATATTTGTGTTTACCTGGTTTTTCCCATCCGCGATCCAGGCGGGCTTTACGTACTTCGCCCTGCTCGTCTTCATAGCCCAAATGGCGGGTACGAACACGTACCGTCCTTTCTTGCCTGCCCTCTCCGTCACAACGTTCGCCATAGGCGCTTTACCCGTGAGCCTCTACAGGGCAGCGCAGCTCCTCAGCACCACTTTCTTCGATACGGCCGGTATAGTCACTATCTGTCTCGGGTGGGTGCTCTATGTGGTGGCAAGACTGAGGGGAATAAAACCGCCCGACGAAGGTGAGACGGAGCCACACTCTGTTCAAGGCTCCTCCCAAGGTTCATCCCAAGACGCGGCTTTGAGCGCCCCTCAAGAAGAAGGCGGCGGGCTTCCGGCGCTCAACGAAAACAGAGCAGCTGATAACTCTCAGACAGACCGAGGTGGTGACTCTCATGAGCGCTCTCCGGACTCGACCTCGACTCAGCATCGCATTCGCAATCCTAAGCGCGATTCTCCTACTTCTCCCAGGGTGCTGGGGAAGGAGAGAAGTTGAGGAAAGGTCCTTCATACATGTCATGGGAGTTGATAAGGGGACCGCCTCCGGGAAGGTGCATGTCACGGCGGCAATCGCCGTTCCCAGGACGCTGAAACAGGGTGCGGGAAGCGAAGGTGGCGGCGGCAAGACCTCCCTGATCCTCGACAGCGAGGGAAATGATATCGTGGATGCTTTGAACAAGCTCGAAGCAGTGAGTTCCAGGGAGTTTACCGGCCAGCATATCAGGTGTATTGTGCTCGGAGAAAGCCTGGCTACTGACGATATATCGCCGATCGTTGATATTTTCCACCGGAGCCTGGAGTTTCGGCCCACCACCCTGGTAGTGGTCTGCAGGGGTAATGCCAGGGATTTCATCCGGGGCCTCAAGGCGCCCGAGGAAGTAGACATAGCGGATTACCTTGCGAAGGTGATAGACACCGCGTACAACTCGCTCGGTTACTGCCCCGTCGTAACGATGCACGACTTCTCGGAGAGATATCAGACCGTAGATGTCTCCCCTTGGGCACCTCTTCTCGATCTGGCATCGCCCACGGGCGACCACGAACGTGGCGGGTCTTCGGAAGACTCGGGTGGCAATGCTGAGCTGATGCCGGCAGCCATCGTTGGGACGGCCTTGTTCGCCCTGACTGAGGACGGAAAATACAGAATGGTCGGCCACCTCCACGCTGAAGAGACCAGGGCCGCACTGGTCTTGTTGGGCCACTCAAGGTCTTGGTATCTCGACATAAACAGTCCGGGTGACGAGGGGATCTTGAGCCTTATGGTGAGACATAACTCTGTTCGGACGAAAGTCGATCGTCAAGGAGACAAGGTAACCGTCCATTACACCATCCGTTTGAGCGGGACAATCGAGGAGTACCAGATAGACCCACAGGCACCACCAACTACAGATAGGAGTCGGAT
Organism: Candidatus Fermentithermobacillaceae bacterium; assembly: GCA_012842425.1. Lineage (GTDB taxonomy): Bacteria > Bacillota > Sulfobacillia > Fermentithermobacillales > Fermentithermobacillaceae > UBA3951. The sequence continues at coordinate 15,611 of DUSU01000059.1, forward strand.
AGCCATCGCCGAGACAGCGGCACAAAGGGCACAGCACCTATTCCAGGTGTCCTTTGACAAGATGATGAGACTCGGCTGCGACGCCATCGCCCTTGGAAGGTCTGTCCACGGGACGTTCCGCACAATGCCCGAATGGGAAGCCTTCGATTGGCCGTCAAAACTTCCGACGGTCACGGCCACTTTCGACGTGAGATTTGACATCTACTCCTCGGGATTTGCCTTCCACCGGCCTATCCCCAGGTAGCCCTGCCTTTCTGAATAGATTCGCAGGAAACAAGAGGCACGACTCAGAAGAGGAAGGAGAGCGCGATTCCTGCGGGGGCTACACCATGGCTAAGAACGCAACGCTACATAAGAAGGAACTAGAACGGGCAAGGCAGCTCTACGAGTATGACGAAACCGAAAGAAGGCTTCACCGCTGCATAGTGGGAGTGGACGAGGTGGGCAGAGGTCCCATGGCCGGCCCTGTCGTAGCGGCAGCGGTGATCCTCCCTCCCAAACCTTTGATAAACGGCATCGATGACAGCAAGAAACTCACGCCGAAGAAACGCGAGCGACTCTTTGACGTTATACTGGACACCTGCCTGGCATTCGGCATCGGCATACGGTCCTCGCGCTTCGTAGATCAAAGGGGCATCGTTGAGGCCACCCATTCGGCCATGAGGATGGCGGTCCTGTCGCTCGTCGGGAAAGGCTTTCAGCCGGACCTAATCCTGGTAGATGGCTACAGGATCAGCGGGTTGTCCTTCCCCCAAAAAGCGCTCGTCAGGGGCGACTCGACTTCGGCCTCAGTGGCCACTGCCTCCATAGTAGCGAAAGTAATCCGGGACCGCGTCATGGACCGGTTTGAGACCCTCTACCCGGGGTACGGCTTCGAAAAGCACAAAGGATACTGCACGGCATCTCACAGGTCCATCGTGAAGGCCCTCGGCCCATGCCCGATTCACCGGAGGTCCTTCGCCCCGGTCTCAAACGGATCAGACGAAGTCGACGACGTCTCTTAGGATTTCGACGCTCACAAGACCGAGGACGGGCACCTGAACGGTCTCTGCCCTACTTGGCAGCGCGGGGCTTTTTCCGATCGATGCCCTAGAGACCGGCCGGGCGAGACACACATCGACCCGAACACCGGCCGGTTCCCTTCCCAGCCGCTTGGCCACATAGTGGCGGGCTGCCCGCTTCATCCGGGCCAGTTTCCGTCTGTCCAGGGACTCTTCGGGCGACTCGACCGACCCCATTCCCCTGAACCGCACTTCAACGAACACGAGGACATCCCCGTCCTTCGCCACTATGTCGATTTCCCCAAGCCGGCACGTGTAGTTTCGTTCCAAAACGGCATAGCCTACCGACGCAAGATACCGGCAAGCCGCGTCTTCCACGATAGATCCCACGGTCCTCGGTGAGAGTCTTAGGCTCCCGAAGGTCTCCCTCCTATTCATGCTGTCCCAGCGTCTGCCTGTATGACAGCGCTTCGGCTACATGCTCTTCCTCAACTCGGGGTGAACATTCCAGGTCGGCAACGGACACTGCGACCTTCAGTACCCGGTAGTACGCCCTTGTTGACAGGTTCATCTTCTTCACGGCGTCAAAGGCGAGTTTTCTTGCCCTGCCCGAAAAGGTGACCAGCGTGGAAATCTCCCTTGGCCCCATTTCGGCGTTGTTTCTGATGCAGCTTGCCCCGAACCGCTTCTCTTGTCTTCCTCTCGCCTCGATTACCCGCTCCCGAAGCGCCTGTGAGGGCTCTCCGCATGCATCCGTCAGTTCTTCTACAGGAACTCTTGCTACGGATATTGAGATGTCCATGCGGTCCAGGAAGGGCCCGCTCACCCTCCCCACATAGTTCTTTCGGGCGTTAGGAGTGCAGGAGCATTCCCGAAGGTCGTCGCCGTAATAGCCACACGGGCAGTTGTTCATGGCCCCCACGAGCTGGAAGCGGCACGGAAATCTGTAGGAGCCTCTCGAACGGGTTATGACCGCATAACCGTCCTCAATCGGCTGTCTCAGCGCGTTAAGGACGGAAGGTGAGAACTCGGGCATCTCATCTAGAAACAAGACCCCGCGATGGGCCAGGCTGATCTCGCCCGGTCTTGGATGCGCTCCACCACCGATGAGGGCGGTCGCCGTAACGGTGTGGTGAGGCGCACGGAACGGTCGCTGCCTCACCAGGCCGCCTCCGGGAGGAAGGATTCCCGCTACGCTGTGTATGCGCATTACCTCAAGGGCTTCTTCCCGCGTGAGGTCAGGAAGAAGCCCGGGTAGGGCTCTGGCCAGCATGCTCTTTCCCACGCCAGGAGGTCCTGTGAGGAGCACGTTATGCCCGCCGCACGCCGCAACCAATAGCGCCCTCTTCGCCACGGCCTGTCCCCTAATCTCCGCCGCATCTACGACCTTCTGTTCGACCACGGGAGGAGCCGTTTTCGTTTCTCCAACTCTCGATAGACTGCCGCTGCCTTGGAGAAAACGGGCTACCTCCCCCAGGGACCTTGCGGCCAAGAGGTCGATACCGTCGAGGAAAGATACTTCTCCCGAGTTCTCCCACGGTAGGACTGCCCCTTTGATGCCCTCCCGGAGACTCAGCACCATCGACAGCACTCCCCTTACCGGCCTCAGGCTTCCGTCGAGGCCGAGTTCGCCGAGTAGCAGATACTCGGCTTGGTCCCTATGGACAGATAGCTGCCCCGAAGCGCAGAGGATACCGGCGGCCACGGCCAGGTCCATCTGTGACCCGTCCTTGTGCAAGTCCGCGGGAGCGAGACTTACGGTTATCCTCCTTGCGGGCATCTCGAAGCCCGAGTTCTTGATAGCCGATCTCACCCTGTGACGAGACTCCCTGACGGCCACGTCCGCCAGCCCGACTATCTCCAGTCCCGGCAGCCCTCCGGAAACATCGGTTTCGACCAGGACCGGAACACCGTCAATGCCCGCTATGGTCGCACTCCAAAGGCGCGAAAACAAGACACCACCCTCTCGGTTCTCAAGTATTTCGACACGTCAGTTCACAGTTTACCAGGAACTCCCATTTTTTGCCACCACGGGAGAACACGTCTCTTCCGGCACCTTTCATCGCCCCTGACGGCGTTCGCAGATTATTGCCCCACTCAGATGTTGGATGCTAGAATGTTTGGAGTATAGAAATATCAGCTATTAATGGGATTGGAGAACGGAGCCGTGTTTCAAGACGTGGACACGCAGGAGAGGCCCGATGGTGAGCTTTCTCCAGACGCAGCCGGCGGAGGTCCTGCCTCCTCGGCAGCGATTGCAGAACCCAGACCTGTAGACAGCGAAGCCGTCTGCGTGCCTGTTGAGTCCGCAGGGGAACTGAGGAAGAAGATTTTCAACCTGGCCCTCCCGTCACTCACCGAGATGACGCTGATGACGCTTGTCTCTATGGTGGACATGATCCAGGTGGGTAGGCTCGGGCCATGGGCGATTACTTCAGTTGGGCTTTCCAACCAGCCTATGTTTATCGCCATGTCCGTTTTCATGTCGCTGAATGTCGGAGCAACGGCTGTTGTGGCCCGCTCCATTGGGGCGAAGAAGCCGGAAGACGCCTATGCCGCTGCCAGGCAGGCCCTCGTCATGGCATCCCTTTTCGGTGCTTTGCTTGCGGTTCTGGGGGTTGTTTTCGCCCCCTCTCTTCTCCGCATGATGGGAGCCGAGGCAGATGTGATGGAGCCTGGGACCGCATACCTCAGGATCGTTGCGGCAGGAATTGTTTTCCAGGGAGCTGCGGTGAGCCTAAACGCGTCGCTCAGGGGCGCCGGTGACACAAAGACGCCGATGTCTGTAAATATCGTGGCTAATCTTGTGAACGTCGTGGGTAATGCCATCCTAATTAATGGGCTTCTCGGTTTCCCCAGGCTTGAGGTAGCCGGAGCTGCCTGGGCCACGACCTTTTCACGTCTTGTGGCTCTCGTCCTCATCCTCCAGAAAGTCTTTGGCCACAAGGGCGCGATCAAGATGTCGCTACACGATTCGTTCCGGCTCGACTTTGAGATCTTGAGAAGGATATTCCGTGTCGGCATCCCGGCTGCCATGGAGCAAGTGGTCATGCGCTCGGGGCAGATGGTCTATGCCCGCATAGTGGCAAGCCTCGGCACGGTAACCTACGCCGCGCACCAGGTCGCCCTCAACATAGAAGGCCTATCATTCACGCCTCCGATGTCTTTTCAGACGGCTTCCACGACCCTGTGCGGTCAGAGCCTCGGGGCGAGAAACCCTGAGCGGGCCGTTCGCTGCGCCCGAGAGTCCCAGAGAATGGCCCTCATCGGGGCCGCCCTCGCCGGCTCGGTGCTTTTCTTCTTCGGCCGGTATATTGCCTGGGCTTACACCGAGGACCCTACGGTGATCTCGCTATCTGCCAACGTCCTAAAGCTCATAGCCCTCGTCCAGCCTTTTCTCGCCAGCATGTTCGTTCTTGTAGGCGCGCTAAGAGGTGCGGGTGACACCAAGTGGACCATGTGCATTACGATGGCCGGAGTATGGGGCGTCCGTGTGGTAGTAGCCTACATCCTGGTGCTCAAGATGGGGCTAGGCCTTTACGGGGCGTGGATCGCCATGGCACTCGACATGGTCGCAAGGTCCATCCTGGTAGAGCTCCGGTTCAGGTCGGGACACTGGACCAAACTAAGAGTGTAGTTTGGCAAGCGTATATCCCGGCATCAAATCTCAGGTTTCACGGATCGTGCGGGTCGACACGGCTCCAAGGGAGACCGCTCCTAAAGCCGCGGCAAGCATTATTAGGACCGCCGTGCTCCCCAATGAATCCAGCCCCATTCCCACAAGAGGGGTGGAGATCGGAGAAAGAAAGGTAGATACGGTGAACCTGAGTGCGAATACCCGGCCCCGGATGTCCGGCGGAGTGATCTCCTGGTAGATAGTGCTCATTGGCACCTGTATGAACGGGGTGCTGCCGCCAAACAACGCGAAAGCGACAAGCACGTGCCAGACTTGCCTCGACATGCCTATGGCCGCGAAGGAAATGGCCATGGCCGCAACTCCGGTTACCATTGTGCAGCCCAGACGTCGCATCCTCCCACGCGTGGCGATGAAGTAGGACGTTATGGTAGAGGCCACGGCGGCTACGCTAAACGCCAGTCCGAGCACGTCGGAATCGGCTCCAAGGACGTTCAGTACGTGGAACTGAAAGGCGAGCCCAGAGGGCATCGTACAAAGGTTTACCATGACAGCCATGACCAGAAGGTGCATGGCTAGCGGAACCGCCTTGTAGAATTTGAAACCTTCCACGGCTTCGGCGAACCCCGGGCGCCTGGCTACGGGATTAACCCTATCCCCATAAAGCGGCTGGATAAGGCCCACACATGCCGCAGCCACCGAGAACGCGAAGGCTCCGATGGCCAGGGTCCAAGTCCCCCCTAGCCTCGCTAGCGCCAGGCCCCCTATGGCCGGGCCCAGGATCGTCGCCGTGTTCTTTCCCAACGTGTGCACGGCATTGGCGGACTGGATGGACTCCGTGCAGACCACCGTGGGGATGAGCGCATTGGTGGCGGGATCGTAGAACGCCCTGATGATACCGTTCAAAGTCATCCAGCCGTACACGTGGACAAGACCGAAGTTTCCGGCGTGGAAGGCGTAAGCGGCTATGAGACCGGCTACCGTCCTGGATACATCCGAGACTATAAGGACGCTTTTCCTCTGGACTCTATCGAGGATAACCCCGGCGACGGGCCCAAGGATGAGGGCGGGGATCATCTGGAGGAAGAGCCCCACAGAGGCCTTCGTGGCCGAACCAGTCCTCTGGAGGACGAGGATGGAAAGCGCCATCCCCGTTATGTTGTCGGTCAGGGCTGAAAGCGTCTGCCCGCCCCAGAGTTTGGAGTACTCACGTCCCAACGTGAATGGGCGCAGGAGAGTGGTTCCAAGACTCATGACGCCGGTCGCCTTTTGGGACACTCAGATCCCCCCAAGTAAGTCTGAAAAAGAAGAGCGTGACAAGGGTAAGTATTGCTATTCAAGCCACATTTCGCAAATCCTCTATTTCGAGCGTAAGGCGCAAATCGGTGTTCACCGCCGAAATCCCGCACAAGAAGACCGCAGCGTGGCCGCCGTGAGTCGGACGGCCACGCTTTGTGATAGACGTCACAAAGTGCGCTTTACGCTACTCTTAATCTGTGAAAGACTAGATCCGCACTCCTGCGGGATCGATATATAGCGAGAGGCCCATGGCCTCTTTGACGCGCCTAAGGACTGCTGACGACACATCGTGAGCCCTCCTCGCTCCGTGCCGGAGCACATCTATATAAGACCCATCTGCCAGTATGGCATCGTGCCGCATCCGGATGGGAGTAAGGGCCTCGACTACCACGTCGGCCAGGTCCTTCTTGAATTCTGCGTAGCCTTTCCCATCGTAGGCCGCAACTATATCGTTAATCGACTTTTCCGAGCAGTGAGCGAAGATCGTGATGAGGTTGGCCAGGGCGGGTTTCTCATCCGGATCGTAAGCGACCTCCCTTCCGGAATCTGTGACGGCCCGCTTGATCTTCTTGACAATGTCGTCGGGCGAATCCGCGAGAGAAATGTACCCGGCCGGATTCGGGTCCGACTTGGACATCTTCCTGTGTGGGTCCTGCAAAGACATGATCCGCGCCCCGGTCTGCCCTATTAGCGGCTCGGGCACCTTTAGCACCTTGCCGAAACGCGAATTGAACCTTTCGGCAAGATCCCGACAGAGCTCAACGTGCTGCTTCTGGTCTTCTCCCACCGGCACGGCATCTGCGTCATACAAGAGGATGTCGGCCGCCATCAGTGCGGGATAGGTGAACAGCCCTCCCGATACCGACTCTTTCCCTTGAGATTTGTCTTTGAACTGGGTCATCCTGGACAGCTCCCCGAAGGTCGCGGTGCACTCCATGATCCACCCGAGCTGGGTATGGGTCGGGACATCGGATTGCACAAATAGCGTCATCTTGTCGGGGTCCAGCCCGGCTCCCAGCATAAACGCCGCAGTGTGGGCGATCTGAGACCTGAGGCTATCGGGCGCTTGAGGGACTGTGATCGCGTGATAATCCACCACGCAGTAGAACGCCTCGTACTCGTTCTGGATCTCGACAAAGCGTTTGATCGCCCCTAGATAGTTGCCGAGCGTCAGTATGCCGCTGGGCTGGACTCCGGAAAAAACCCTCTTCCTCATTTCGTTCCCCTAGGGTGTTTGTGTGCCCCTTTCGGGGATCCACCTCCTTCTAAACTAAAAACCCGTCCTCCAAGGGACGGATTCTGACCGCGGTGCCACCCAATTTCGCCTGAACGGCGCGCTCATTTCCGGGGCGCTGTCACGCCCGGCGTCCTTGATAACGGGGACGGGCCGGCTCTCGCAGGCTCCCGAGTCCATTCGCGCGCCATCCGGCACCGGGCTTCCACCAACCCCGGCTCGCTTCTCCCTTCCGGACGCGTTACTACTCTCGTTCATCGCCGCAAATATCCGGTTTGCCCGATTATACCACGGAATAAAGCCTCAAGGCAAACAAAACCGCTCCAGAAGGATTGCGTCAACCTACTGTAGGAATGCCACCCCACCACCTGCATGCCGGTGTCACAGAATACTCGCATGACTGATTGACCTAAGCCACTGTCGCAGCGGGGTTACCTTCCCCGCCAACAC
>DUSU01000060.1 GCA_012842425.1 Candidatus Fermentithermobacillaceae bacterium
CTTCTCGCCCAGGCGGAACCAAGTGGGCGAGATAACGTTCAGACCGGGCATGTCGCCTATCTTGGACGTATCCGGGTTATGCTTTTCAACCTGTTCCCATACAAGCGCGATTTTCCGCGAACCCAAGGGCTTTGGGGTGTAGTCTTTGGGCGGCGAGTAAGACGGCGCCCGCTTCTCCGTACGGGCGATGTCCCTGGCCGACACCCAACCCACAAGACCTTCGTTGGTATCCACTCTCAGCCACCCGCCTTCCACGGTATGGATGTGGAACTCTGTTCCGAGAGGGGCTACGCCTGTACGCCTCGCAAGTATCGAGGGGCTCACACGGACAACGACCTCCGAATCGGAGATCCCGACAAGAGACACCTCGTCTCTTGGCCTCGCTATGAAAACCCCCTCATCCGGATAATATGACGCGGACAGGGGATACAAGGTCTCCAAGACAGAGGAAGGTATATAGGGCTCGCCGTTTTCGAGGACGACGGGAACCTTTAGGTCTACGGGATTCTGGTTCACGTGAGCGGTGAGCGAGTCCGTCTTCAGCTTTACCACCTTATCCTTGGTAGTGACTACGACCGTTCCCGTCTCGTCCCAGAAAGCGTTGGGGTCGATTTTCTCCTTGACGAATCGGAAGGGCACGTAGGCCTCGCCGCGCTCGATCACTACGGGGAACCCCTGTTTCTCCCCTCTGAAGATAAGGTCCGGACGGGAAGCAGGGGGCTTTTCGACATAGAGGAAAGAAGGCAACGCTATCGCCACCCCGACGGAAATCAGGGAAAGAAACAGTATTGGCCATATAAGGCCGGGTCTTCTCTTTTTCCTTGAGGCCCTCGGGCCGATGGACATTGGCTCTTCTCCGGTGCGTTGTTCTTGTCTGGTTATCCGCTAAGACGTCAGGAAACCCGGGCTCGTTCCGGGCAGCACGTCTTGCCTTACTCGATCATGTCTTTTCTGAGCGGCCAGACGCAAAGCCCTTTTTCTGGCAATCAGTGAGAGGGTCTTGCCGAAGCAGGATGTATACTCTCACAAGAAGAAAGTGAACTGGAGAAACCAATGCATTTCAAAGACTCAAGATAGGGCAATGGTTTCAGTAGAGATTCGCGAGAAAGGAGATGAACCCCCGAAAAGGGGACGGCCGTGAGCGAGAAATCCCTGGACATAATCTGGAGCAAGATGGCCGGTGATCTTAAGGAAACCTGTGAAGAGACCGGCGTAATGGGCTTCTCAATCCGTGACCTCAAGACCGGACGAAAGGCCGGGTTCCGGGAAGATGTCCTGTTCCCCACCGCCAGCACCATCAAGATCGCCATACTGCTCGGCATAGCCATCAAGGTACACCGCGGAGAACTCGACTGGGCTCAGAGAGTGGTAGTGGAAGATAAGGATAAGGTGGGAGGAAGCGGCGTGCTGGGCCACTTCACCCACAAGGCAGACCTATCCCTCCGCGATGTGGCGGCACTCATGATATCCCTCTCGGACAATACCGCCACCAACATCTGCATCGACCTGGCTACCATGGACTTTGTGAACGAGACCATGAGGACTTTGGGTCTAAAGAACACCCTGCTCCGACGTAAGATGATGGACGTTGAGGCAGCACAGCGCGGAGACGAGAATGTCTCCACACCGGGAGAGCTGGCTTCTTTGGTCGCCAAGATCCATGAGAGGGACGGCGTTTCCGAGGGCGTAGCCGCCGACGTGCTCTCCATCCTCACCCTACCCAAGGGCGGGCCGTTCACGTTGGGGCTGCCGGAGGACGTGAGGAGGGCCAACAAGCCCGGCGGTCTCGGCAACCTGTCAGTGGATGCCGGCATCATCTACCCCAAGCCGGACCGTCCATTCGCGCTGGCCGTGTGCGGATGTTTCCTGCCTGGCAATGATCCGGAGGAATATGCCGCCGAAGTCGTCCGTAAAGCGTTCGGCTACATGAAGGTCTTGGCCGAGTGCACGGAACTCGGGAGGTCTTAGGCGCACACCAGGAATCCCGATCTCGAGGGGCTTTCGAGCAGTGACCTAAGGGGTGTCGGGAGTCAGATAGCGGAAGCACATCTCCCCGGGTTTTGCCCGGGGAGATCTTCTTTCCTAGACAAGCCTAGCAATCTGACAGAGGAAGTACCGGGACGGCGCCTCACCTGCTGCCGTTCATTGCATCTCGCGCAAGGACTCTAGCCAAGGACTTCTTTGTAGACCCTGAGCCAGTTCCCTCCCAGGATCTTCTTGATCTCCTCTTCGGTGTAGCCCCTTGAGACGAGCTCCTCAGTGAGTTTGGGCATCTCGCTCACGTCCTTAAGGACGATCTTTGGAGCGTCGGTTCCTCCGAGTGGCGCACCGAAGCCATCGAAGTCGGAACCAAGCCCAATATGGTCCACTCCTGCCACCGACTTGATGTGGTCGATGTGGTCGCAGAGCCGCTTCAGAGAGACGTTGTCGCTGTTATCATCCACAAAGGCAGGGCAGAACACCACGCCGATGACTCCGCCCTTCTTGGCGAGGGCCTCGATCTGCTGATCGGTAAGGTTCCGCGGATGAGACGCCAGCGCCCTGCAGTTGGAGTGGGACGCGATAAACGGCCGTTCGGCGATGTTCGCTACTGCCCAGAAGGAGCTGTCAGAGAGGTGTGACACGTCGACCAGCATCCCGATCCGTTCCATCTCCTTGACCAAGGATACACCGAAGTCAGTGAGACCTGAGCCTCCGGACTTCTCTCCCACTCCGTCGGCTATGTCGTTCCGCTGGTTCCAAGTGAGTCCCATCGCCCTCACGCCCAGACGGTAGAACCCGCGGAGGAGGGCCAGACTTCCCTCAACGGCCTCTCCGCCTTCGATGCTGAGGAGAGCGCAGGTCTTTCCCTGGGCCTTGGCTTCCTCGATGTCTCTTGCGGTGGTCGCCAGTCTGAAGTCATCAGACTCATCGAGCAGCCCGTAGAAAGTGTCGAGCATCTCCATTGCCCTCCTGGCAGACCTGGCGGGCTTGTACTGGGGCTCGATGTAGACCGCCATCACCTGGCATGTGACGCCGCCTTCCTTAAGCCTGGGAAGGTCTATGTGACCACTATCACTGCGGGTGAAGAAGTCTCTCTTCTGGGAGCCCGGTCGCATCGGCCTGTCCATGAGGCCCAGGATGGTATCACAGTGACCGTCAATGATTATGGATTCCCTATGTATCTTCCCGGCGTCCATCTTTCTCCCCCTTTAGTCAAAATGCCAGGCCCCCGAAAGAGACCTGGCATTCTTCAGAACTTCGTTTCGGGACCGAAGACCTGATTACTCCTCAACCTTTATCGCTTCGGTGGGGCAGGTCGCAGCCGCGTCCTTGGCGCAGGCAAGGTTGGCGTTGGCGGCTTCGGCGCTCTTGACCTCGGCCTTGCCGTCGTCAGCAAGGACGAAAACATCGGGACAAGTGTCGGCGCAAAGGCCACATCCAATGCAGAGATCCTTATCTACCGAGACTTTGGCCATTCTGTAGAACCCATCCTTTCGAGGGGATTGCATACATCTGGATTATAGCACATGCCCGGCGCTCTGAAGTACCAAATGGGCCGGAGTTGTCCGGCCCCTGGCATACAATCCCTTAAACAGCCGGTTACCGGATCTTCGCCGCGGCTAGAGCCGCTGAGACCGCCTCCATCCACTTGGTCGAGCTGTTGGTCGCTCCGGTGTAGGCGTCCACAGTAGCTGAGTTGGCGGAGACGAACCTCTTGGGCATCTCGGCCTTAGCCTCAATCGCGGGCGGGTAGTTGTACGTAGCCCAGTCCTTGAACTCGCCTTCGGGGGTCACATCCTCAACTTCAACATCGGTGATCTTGTCTCCCTGGATGGTGACCCACGCTACGCCCCAGCCGTGGTCGTCGGCCTGAGACCTACCCTGGAACGTGCCCTCGAAGTAGGTTGACGTGATAGTGGGCTTCTTCCGCGCTTTCTCGAGGGCGAAGCCGACCGCTTCCTTAAACTTGTTGGATGAGTTCGTGGCCTGAGTTACCGCGTCGACGTTGGTGTCCTGCCTGCCCACAAAAGCCTTTTCGAGAGTATCCTTGGCTTCCTTTGCCTTCGGCCACGGGTAGGTCTCGTAGTCCTTCTCTTCTCCTACCTCGGTCATCTCCGTGAGTTTCACCCGGGAGATCTTGTCTTTCTCAATAGTCACCTCGGCGATACCGTAACCGTGGGAGTCTCCCTGAGAAATACCTGTGTACGTCCCGTCGTTGAAAACCCTAGGGCTGCAAGCCGGTGCCGCCACAGTGAGCGTAATGAGCACTAACAATACGAGCAGAGCTTTAAGTTTCCGTCGCGGAGATACATGATGCGCCAACGATGCATTCCTCCTTGAACCACATAGAGCAGTGAGTTCGGTGACATCTGTCCTAGTATGCCCAGGACCCTACCTTCAGTCAAACGTCACAGATCGCCCCGGTTCGAGATCGTCCTTAGAACCCTTCGTCTCCAGTCGATCCGATTCGACCGGGGAATTCGTGAGTGTATACCCGGATGCTGGGACTTCGGTGTTCGCTTGCAAGAGATACTCGTAACGGGTAGTACGATCGTGTCGTAGACGGTCGAACGATTCTTCCTTGTCCACAAGGGTATCCACAAGAGTTACCCCGAAAACGTCCCCCCCAAACGCATTCAAGGAGAAGGCAGGAGATACTGAATGGTCGAGGACCGGATCATCAAAGAATGCACCAAGTCGTTCGGAGTGGAAGGCCGCGAATTCACCGTTAAGTACGTCTTCTGCGAAGAGGATGCCAATGGGCACAAGCGCTTCGTCATCAGGGCCGTCCTTAAGGAAGCCGGGAGCACCGGCTTAGAGAGAGAGTCCAGCGCCTCGGTTGAGCTCATTTACCTCCACCCGGAGATCGGCCGGCGGATCTTTGACACCATTGCCGGGGCTGAAGACCCGGTGTTCCCCGTGCATCTCGGAGACATAGTCCGGGATCAGATAGCAGCCACATCCCTCATGGAAGTGCGACAATCCTGAAGTACAAACCCTTTACGCAGCAATAATCTCATGCCGCAACGCCAGCATGGAATTGCACCCGGCGTGGAACCCGGGACGGTCACCGCTTGATCTCGTTCAAGAGATCCGAGAGCTCAATGAACTCGTCCGCCGCGTCGACAAGTTCGTCGGCAGCCTTGTAGTTGCACCTTAAGTAGGCGTCGGGGTGCTGGGTGGATACGACCTGGATCCTGACGCCTCTCTGGGCAACGGCTCTCACGAGAGGCACAAAGTCGCCGTCTCCCGAACACAGGATGTACTTGTCGCACCTATCCACCAGCGAAAGCATGTCGATGGCAAGTTCAAGGTCTAGGTCGGCCTTGATGGCGCCTCCGGCAAACACCTTGAGGGGTTTTCTGATGACCATGTAGCCGTTCCGGTTTAGGAACCGATGGAACGACTGAGAGCGGCGGCGCTGACCTTCCAGGTCTTCTTTCAAGTTCACGGGGTCTGGATTATTGGAAAGCTTCACATACTGGTCGATGCTGTCGGTAGTCCACTCACCGGTGTAGAAGTAAGCGCGGATAAGTATGTCGTCTTTGACCAGGGTCTTGAGCAGTTTCACAAAGTCTACGTGGATACCGAATGAGTCGTAGGTGGCGTACTTGAAGTTCCAGCCGTCAACAAAAACGGCTACGCGGGAAGCACCCTGAATGGAATCACTTCTCAACGACCAGGACCTCCTGTTTGGGGGAAAAAACGATTTCTCCAAAGGTTTGGTGCGCCCGGCGCGAATCGAACGCGCAACCTCTGGCTCCGGAGGCCAACACTCTATCCAATTGAGCTACGGGCGCACTTCATCTACTAGATTATATACCCCTAAACCGTCACGAACAAGTTTGTGCTCTTAGGGGCAATCAGGCATCATCACAGGCAGATGGACAAGGGTCTCGGTGGATCTCGGCCTGTGCCTATATCTTGCCGAACAATATGAGAGCTCCGATTACCAGGAAGCCGGCGCCTGCCACGATGCGGATTATGTGGGCAGGGACCACCCTGTAGAGAGTATCTCCGACCAGCACTCCAATCAGCGAGGACAGAACGAGGGCAACGGCCGAACCAACAAAAACGCTCGCCGGAGCCTTTTTGGATGAAGCCAGCATCATGGTGGAGAGCTGAGTCTTGTCCCCAAGTTCAGCGAAAAAAACCGCTACAAAGGTTGACACCACTATATTCCAGTTCACTCTGAGAGAGCCAGGAGGCTCTTCCCTCCCTTGCCTTTAGTCGACATGAAGTGTTAGGCAGAGGAACCCGAGTATCCTTCTGCTTCCCAGAATGCCTTAGCTTGCTGCCCGGCTCTCTTCGGATCTAGGGGTCTTGACCCATGACTTAGGCTCCTTGCCGAAGGTCTTGAGCACCAGGGCGCTGGTGTACGGCACCGGGAAGATGAAGGCCGCCAAGGGCAACAGGAGTAGCCCCAGATAGACTCCGAACCTGCTTATGGGGCTTTCCGGACGGAGCGAATGGTCCAGGAAACTGTTGTACCTCTTAAACGCGTAAACCGTGAAGCCAAGGTAGATTAGGGAAAAACCTTGGAGCATCCACTGGCCCACAGCAGGTACGACCTCCGGGTCAAGCAGGTTGTTGTAGTGTAGTACCATCGCCGTAGGTGGAACAAAGGTAGCGAGCTGATAGGCTATCCACTCCAGCTGCCCCTTGATTATCAGGTTTCGCCATAGCCTCTTCCGCTTGGCCGGTTCGGACGTTTGGTCTCGGCCTACTTTCTCGACAACCTGCAAGTGGCCTGTACCCCACCGTAGACGCTGCCTGAAGAACGCCCGGAACGTGACCGGAGTCTGCTCGGAAGACGCATAGGGAAGATACTCGGGCCAGGCTTCACGCAAGAGATACGCCCTTGCCCCAAATTCCAGGTCCTCGGTGAGTACCGTGCAGTCCCAACCTCCGACATCGCAAAGGAGTTTGCGTTCAACAAACACATTGGTCCCGCCCACAAAGGGAAGCGTGCGGAACAGCCACGGTAGGTACCAGTCATGGGCGATAGCCTGGTACAAGGACGCAATCCGGCAGAACGGAGTCATCTGGTAGAAGTTCCTCACCTGGAAAACAGGGCCCTGAAGCACTCTGGACCCCACTGGATCAATGAGACGCCGGTAGCCCACATAGAGGAGTACGTCTCTGTCGGGACGGCTCTCGGCGTCGTAGAACCCGCACACTTCCGTCCTCTTGTCGAGAAAGGCAATTCCCCAGTTGAGAGCCCGGCCTTTGGTTGAAGGCACTTCGTGACCCAGCCTCTTACCTCCGAGGAGACCATCGAAATCCACCGGCACCGATACGTGCTTTATGTTTGCCGGCTCATTCGATGCAAGGTACTGAGCCTTCACCCTCTCGACCACTTCCTGAGTGGTCGGGTACATATCGTTTACGTAAAAGCGCACCTTCGCGCTCAGTTCGCCCGACAGGGCACCCTTTCTAACGGCTTTCGACACACGACCGGCTATGAAGTCGGTCATCTTATGCACGATGTCCTGGGTGAGTTGGTGGCTGGCACGAACCGTGTGCCTTATCGCCCTCGCCAGGAGGCGCCTCGACTCACCGTCGTAGAGTTCCGCGAAAGCGGCGAGGACCGGGACGGCGACCGCCAAGCATGCCGGGTAGACTCTTTCCTGGTCGAGCTTTGAAAGCCACGGACAGGTCTTCCGGATGATACCCTGCAACTTGGCTTTGGGAGCAGCCCCGACGGCGCCCAAGATTGCCGCGCAAATATCCGTCACGATCCGGTGCCTTTCAGGCGCGGGGATGGTAGAGAGTTCGGGCACTCCCACCGAGTATGCCCTCTGAAACCCTTTTGAGAAGTACTCTTTGAGGGCGTAGTCCGCAAGGCATGACAAGACAACCGCCCTCACCGCTGCTTCGATTTCATGGGGCACATCTTCTTTTGTGCCCGTTCCGGCGAGTATGCCCTGGGATATCCGTGCGATCAAAGCGCGGTCCCTTTCGGCCTGAACTGCTTCTTTCTCGTCGGTCACGATGACTACCTCATAGGAGTCCCTCGGGTAGTTCAGTTTCGTAAGGTGCCTGATGGTGTTCTCAATGACCAGCGACTCGTTCCTCGCCGGGACCATGATGCTTATGAAAGGAAGCGGCTTCCCCAGCCTCTGAGCCGTGTCCTGAAGGTCTTCCACCCGCAATACGCACTTGCGGTTCCAGTACTTCCGGCCGCTGTAGGCCTTCCAAACGAAAAACCTTGCGAAAAGGATGAAGAATATTAGGTACACGGAAAAAGCGATAAGGTACAGGATCTGGGCAGTCGTCACTACGAGCGGGCCTCCCTTTTCTCTGACGGCAGGCGTTATCTCGCCCAAGGTAGTGTTGCGTCTCTGTGCCGCCTCTATTCGCCCCGGAAATCCAGCGGGCCGATGAACTGATGAACTGTTTATAAGCATCGAGAGCAAGGGCAGTTCTTTGGGCTGCGGGCGGTCTTGGTAGCCGTCTGAATTGGCACATACGCTGGGGAAACAATATCGACGGCTCAGAGCCGTCGATTCGTGTTGACGGGTCGCTCAAATCGGATCGTCCGCGACGATAGGTCGTTCAAGTCGGATCAACGTTTGCCGGGGAGAGTGACCGGCCCGGAATAGCAAGAGGCAGGGTCCACAAGAGACCCTGCCCCGAGATTGATCGTCCAAATCCGGCCTGAGCCGGGAAGCCGGAAGTCCGGAGTCTTCTACAAAATGCCTCCAACCATCTTGATGGCTTCGGTGAGGTTGGGAGTGCCGATCTCCTGCAGCTCGTAGCGGACGCGCATGGAAGGCTTGTCGAGCTTTATGACCCTGCGGATATCGATCGGGGTGGCCACTAGCACGAGGTCGCAGTCTACTGCGGCGATCGTTTCCTCGAGCTCTTTGATCTGCTTGGGCGAATACCCCATGGCGGGGAGCAGCGGGCCAATATGCCGGTACTTCTCAAAGGTCTTGGCGATGGAACCTACTGCCCAAGGCCTGGGGTCGACCAGCTCGGCGGCGCCGTTCTTGCGGGCAGCCATCACGCCGGCCCCGTATTTCATCTCACCGTGGGTGAGGGTCGGACCATCTTCAATGACGAGCACTCTCTTGCCTGCGATCTCCGAAGGCCTCTCCGGGAACACCGGCGACGCGGCGTCAACGACGATGGCCTTGGGGTTGGCCTTCCGGATGTTCTGGCGGACGATTTCGACATTCTCAGCGCTGGCAGTCTCGATCTTGTTGATGACGATGATGTCGGCCTGCCTGAGGTTGGCCTCTCCGGGATGATACGTCATCTCGTGGCCCGGTCTGTGGGGGTCGACCAGCACGATCTTGCAGTCGCTCTTGTAGAAGGGGATGTCGTTGTTGCCTCCATCCCACAGAATGACGTCTACTTCTTCCTCGGCCCTCTTCAGTATCTCGCCGTAATCCACGCCGGCGTAGACGATGACGCCCCTGTCGATGTGCGGCTCGTACTCCTCGCGTTCTTCGATGGTGCACTTATGGAGGTCAAGGTCCTCGTATGTCGCAAACCGCTGCCAGACCTGCTTCTCCAGATCGCCATAGGGCATGGGATGGCGGACGGCCGCCACCTTCTTTCCGGCAGCCCTCAAGATCTCGGATACGCGCCGGGTGGTCTGGCTCTTGCCGACCCCTGTCCGCACGGCGCAGACGGAGATAACGGGCTTTTTGGACTTGAGGGATGTCGAATCGTAGCCTAACAGCTTGAAGTCGGCTCCGGCGGCTATCACCATAGAAGCCTTGTGCATGAGGCTCACGTGGCTGATATCGCTGTACGAGAACACCACTTCGTTAACTTGGTGCTTGCGGATGAGATCCAAGAGCTCGTCTTCCGAGTGGATGGGAATCCCGTTCGGGTACAGGGCCCCCGCC
>DUSU01000061.1 GCA_012842425.1 Candidatus Fermentithermobacillaceae bacterium
ACGGCGGTCCTCGGCTTGGGCGATATCGGACCGGCCGGGGCTCTGCCCGTTATGGAGGGCAAGTCGCTCCTTTTCAAGGCGTTTGCCGGCGTTGACGCGATACCGTTATGCATAGCGAGTAAAGACACGGACGAGATAGTACGCTTTGTAAAGATGCTTGAGCCTACCCTTGGTGGGGTGAACCTCGAGGACATCTCGGCTCCAAGGTGCTTCGAGATCGAGAGGCGTCTCAAAGAAGAACTGTCCATCCCCGTCTTCCACGATGACCAGCACGGCACCGCGGTAGTGGTGCTGGCCGCGGTGATTAATTCCCTCAAAGTGGTAGGCAAGGACCTTACGGAGATCCGGGTCGTCGTGAACGGGGCGGGAGCCGCGGGGCTCGCCACGGCCGACCTCCTCATAGGCGCGGGCGTCAGAGACTGCGTAGTATGCGATAGTAGGGGCATCATCTATCCGAGTCGCCCCCAAGGTATGAACCCGTTCAAAGAAGAGACGGCACGGCGCGGGAACGTACGGGGGATCAAGGGCTCACTGGCCGATGCCATGAAGGGCGCGGATGTCTTTGTCGGAGTCTCGGTGGCGGGCGCGGTGACTCAGGACATGGTTAAGTCGATGGCGGAGAAAGCCGTAGTGATAGCCATGGCCAATCCTGTCCCAGAGATCTTTCCCGATGAAGCCAAGGCAGCGGGCGCCGCGGTAGTGGGCACCGGCCGTTCGGATTTTCCCAACCAGGTAAACAACGTGCTGGCGTTTCCGGGCATACTCCGGGGAGCGCTGGATGTGAGGGCTTCCGACATCAACGAAGAAATGAAAGTCGCGGCTGCCAATGCCATAGCCTCTTTGATAAGCCCTGCCGAGCTGAGCGCGGACTACATCATCATAGATCCTTTCGACAGGCGGGTCGGACC
The DNA here is from genome assembly GCA_012842425.1 of Candidatus Fermentithermobacillaceae bacterium. Lineage (GTDB taxonomy): Bacteria > Bacillota > Sulfobacillia > Fermentithermobacillales > Fermentithermobacillaceae > UBA3951. The sequence continues at coordinate 909 of DUSU01000061.1, forward strand.
GGCGGTGGCCGAAGCGGTGGCCAGAGCCGCCATAGATTCGGGGGTTGCTCGGGTGAACGTAGACCCCACAGAGGTCCGCAGGCGGGTAGAGGAGATGGTAGGTAGGTGAGATATCCCAAGAGCGGGCGGCGCCTTGCCTCTGTTTGTCTTCTGTTGTGTTTGACCTTGGGCCTTACTGCCCTTCCGGGATGCGCCAGAAGAGGAGACAAGGCCGCCGGCTCGATTACCCTCGCAGGCTCAACCTCGGTTCAACCCTTTGCAGAAATGCTTGCGGAAGAATGCGCCAGGAAGTATCCTGACCGCCCGCCCGTCAACGTCCAAGGCGGCGGTTCCAGCGCAGGCGCCCGGGCAGCCCTGTCCGGCACGGCACATATAGGGATGCTGTCGAGAGAGCTGGCCGAGAGCGAAAAAGAGCTTGAGCCCACGGTTATTGCCATAGACGCGCTGGCCCTCATTGTACACCGGGACAACAACGTGGTTGACCTCACCAAGGAGCAGATTAGGGGTATATTCTCGGGTCGAATTACTGACTGGGGAGAGTTGGGAGGCACACCCGGACCGATCCACGTCATAAGCCGGGAGGAAGGATCCGGGACGCGGGGCGCGTTCGACGAGCTCATTATGGGTGGAGAAGACGTGATGGCCCGCGCGATAGTCCAAGACTCCAACGGCGCCGTCCGCGAGACGGTCGCCGGTGACCCGAGGGCGATCGGCTACGTTTCGTTGGGGCTCGTAGATGACCGGGTCAGGGCCGTCAAGGTGGACGGTGTGGAGGCATCGGTCGAAAGCGTCCGTAGTCGAGAATACATCCTGGTCCGCCCGTTTCTCTTCGTTGTGAAAGGCGATCCCACCCCGGAAGCCAAGGAGTTTCTGGATTTTGTGCTGAGTGAGGAAGGACAACGCATCCTCTCGGAGGAGGGCTTGGTGACGGAAGAGAGATGAACCGTAAAGAGAAGTTCGCGGAAGTAGTGCTTACGGTTGTGGGACTCACTTCGGTGGCCGTCCTTGCCCTCATCATCTTCTTCATCTTCAGGGAAGGCGCCCCGTTTTTTGCCGAGGTAGGGCTTGGCAGCTTCATCGGCGGCACCAAATGGTCGCCGGGCAAGGGGCAGTTCGGCGTCCTGCCCATGATCGCCGGGTCATTCTTCGTGACTCTCGGCGCCTTGGTAATAGGAGTCCCCCTAGGACTCGGGTGCGCCCTCTACCTATCCGAGTTCGCGCCCAAGCGGACTGCGGCCATCCTCAAGCCCCTGATTGAGATACTTGCGGGTATCCCATCGGTTGTGTTCGGCTTCATAGGCCTCACGGTCATTGTCCCTCTCATAAGGGACCGTCTGGGGGGACCGGGCTTCTCCGTCCTGGCTTCCGCCCTCGTCTTGGGTATCATGATCCTCCCGACCATGGTGAGCATATCCTACGATGCTCTGAGGGCAGTCCCGCAGGTCTACCGCGAAGGTATGCTGGCCGTTGGGGCCAACCGCTGGCAGGCAGTCACTTCGGTCGTACTTCCCGCAGCCAGATCGGGTATTCTGGCCGCAGGAATCCTCTCAATGGGCAGGGCCGTGGGGGAGACGATGGCCGTCATAATGGTCGCAGGCAACGCGACAATCATCCCGGGGTCGGTTCTTGATCCCGTAAGGACGCTTACATCAAACATCGCACTGGAAATGGGCTACGCTGCGGGATTGCACCGCCAGGCCTTGTTCGCCACCGGGGTAGTCCTGTTCGTCATAATCGGAGCCCTGAACATTGTGGCCAGGTCGTTCGTGAGAAACAGAGTCAGATAGGAGCATGAGGTAATGGCGCCGTCTTCCGGCACAGATGGAGCGTATGGGCCCGGGGCCTTGAAGAGGCCGAAGAGGAGTCCGGGGAGGTTCGGCATGGCCCTGGTACAGGGTTGCGCGGTGCTGACCGTAGCCGTCTTGGTCTTCATAATCGGCTATGTGATGGTGAAAGGCGCTAGGGTCATGACGCCCGGATTTCTCCTGGGTTCTCCCGAGAAAATGGGGCGCGAGGGAGGCATTTTTCCGAGTATTGTGGGAACCGTCTCCCTTACGTTGGCAAGCGTAATCATAGCCGCTCCTCTCGGGATAGGCACTGCGGTCTTCCTTACAGAGTACACACAGGAAGGGCTCTTCTCCCGGATCGTGCGCTTCGGCACCGAGAGCCTTGCCGGCATTCCCTCCATCATCTTCGGCCTCTTCGGCTTCTTGTTCTTCGTCATACGGCTCGGCATGGGATGGTCCATCCTCTCGGGTTCTCTCACGCTCGCCGCCATGATGCTGCCAACAATCGTGAGGACTTCAGAAGAAGCCCTGAGGTCGGTGCCTGATGTCTACAAGGAAACCGCCTATGCGCTGGGGGCAAGCAGGTGGCAGACGGTGGCGTCGGTCGTCCTCCCGACGGCGATGCCCGGTATCGTCACGGGAGTCATCCTGGCCATGGGCAGGGCGGTAGGTGAGACTGCGGCCGTCATATTCACCGCAGGTTCTTCGCTGAGGCTTCCCAAGTCGATCTTCGACCCTGTGAGGACTCTCCCGGTCCACTTCTACATACTGGCCAGAGAGGGTATTTCGATCGAGAACGCCTATGGAACCGCTGCCGTGCTCCTGAGTGCGGTGCTTCTCGTTGATTTCGCCGCCTACTACATACTTCACCGGATCTCTAAGAAGCGCCCGGTGGCAAGAAGGTGAAAGGTGAAAAGATGGCTTCCATGAGCCGGCTACAGGCAGAAAGCCAAGTGGAGAACCGGATCGGAGGTCCCCCGAAGGTCGAGGCCCAAGGGTTTTCCTTCTTCTACGGAAAGACCCAGGCCCTTAAGTCCTTAGACCTCACGGTCCCCGAGAACTCCCTTCTCACCATAATGGGACCGACGGGGAGCGGGAAGACCACGTTCCTCAAGGCGCTCAACAGGCTGAACGACAGGGTGCCAGGGATCTCCCATAGCGGCTCGCTTCTCTTGGGCGGGAAGGATGTCTACGACAGGGACGTTGATGTGGCGACCCTCAGGAGGCGCGTGGGGATGGTCTTTGCCCTGCCTGTGCCACTTCCCATGTCAATCTATGAGAACGTGGCTTTCGGGCCGAGGAAACGCGGGGTCTCGTCCAAGAAGCGTCTCGACGAGATCGTAGAGGAAGCGCTGGTTTCGGCTGCCCTATGGGACGAGGTGAAGGACCGCCTCGACTCATCCGCTCACAACCTTTCGGGGGGACAGCAACAGAGGCTTTCCCTGGCCAGAGTGCTTGCAGTCGATCCGGAGGTAATACTGCTGGATGAGCCCACGTCGGGGCTTGACCCTATATCGACCCTGAAGATAGAAGAACTCCTACGGGTCTTGTCAGAGCGTTACACCGTCATCTTAGTGACTCACAACCCGGTGCAGGCCGCGCGAGTCCAGGGAGAAGTGGCCTTCTTCTACATGGGCGAGCTCATTGAGAAAGGACCCGCTGCCTCGATGTTTGTCCGTCCGAAAGACAAGCGGACCGAGGACTACATAACCGGCAAGTTCGGCTAACGCCTGATGGGTCGCTTGACTCTGGCTTTGAGGCAGGATGGAACCGGTTTGATGGATGTGAGAGTTTGGGGGACTCGATGGGTACAGAAAGCATGAGTGCCGGAGCGAAGGTAACGGCCAAAGACTTCAGGCTCTACTACGGGGATTTCCTGGCCCTGAAGGGCCTCAATGTGGATTTCCCAGACAAGAGCATAACCGCCATTATCGGCCCTTCGGGCTGCGGCAAATCAACCTTTCTCCGGAGCATCAACCGGATGAACGACCTTATCGAAGGAGTGAGGGTCGCCGGAGAGATCGTGTATCAAGGCACGAACATCTACGACCCCTCTGTCGACCTCATGTGGCTGCGGTCGAGGGTCGGGATGGTGTTCCAGCGCCCGGTGGCTTTTCCGCTCTCCATCTACGATAACGTCGCCTGCGCCCCGAGAGTCCAGGGGGTACGCAAGCGGAGCGAGCTGGATGAGATCGTCGAGCGGAGCCTTAGGGGCGTGGGACTTTGGGACGACGTGAAGGACGACCTTAAGAAGTCCGCTCTCGGGCTGTCCCTCGGCAACCAGCAGAAACTGTGCATTGCCAGGGCCATCTCCACGAACCCCGACGTCATCTTGCTGGATGAACCGGCTTCGGCTCTTGACCCGATTGCCACTTTGGTGCTGGAAGACCTTATGTGGAAACTCAGAGAGGACTACTGCCTGGTAATCGTCACCCACAACATGCAGCAGGCCGCCAGGGCGTCGGATTACACCGTGTTCATGCTGGGCGGAGAAGTCGTTGAGACGGGTCCTACCAGGCAGGTTTTCACCAACCCGAGAGATCCGAGGACAGAGAGATACATAACAGGGAAACTGGTCTAGGAGCGGAGAAGATAGGCTCGAAAGGACGTGACCGTAATGCCCCATCCGAGACGGGTCTTTGACCGCCAGCTGGCGAAGCTCGACGAAGACCTTTTGGCCATGGGCCGGGAGGCAGAGGCCATGCTGGGTGATGCGCTGAAGGCGCTGGAAGAGAGAGATATCGCTCTTGCGGACGAAACGATTGCCCGGGATGACGTGGTCGACAAGTATAGGTTTGATATCGAGATGCGGGCCATGGAGATCATCGCCACCCAGCAGCCTGCAGCCCGGGACCTCAGGCGGGTTTTCGCCGCACTGTCCATCGCCAGCGACGTGGAGCGGGTCGGCGATTACTCGGTCGACATATGCAAGACGGCGAAGCGCCTGGCCGAAAAGCCGCTTTTCAAGCCCCTTGTCGATATACCCAGGATGGAGCGCATAGTGGTCCAGATGCTCAGGGACAGTCTCGAGGGTTTTGTATCACGGGACCTCGCCATCATCGAGAAGATGATTAATGACGATGACGAGGTTGACCACCTGTACCGCTACCTCCACGACGAGCTGTGCGACTTCATGAAGAAGGATCCTGAGCTGGTAGACCAGGCGGTCCAGCTTCTGCTCATCTCCCGCTACCTAGAGCGTATTGCCGACCACATCACCAACATAGGCGAAAGGGTATTCTACGTTGAAACGGGAGAACTCAAGGAGCTTCACCAATAGTGCCGGTATGAACACGGGATACACGACTCCGGAAGAGAGGCAGCGCGGCGAGAGGTTCTTGGCCGCCTACCATCTCATTGAGCAGCTTCTGAGGAAGATGAGCGGAAACGGTGCCAGGGAGAGTTTCAGGCACCTAGTGGACGACATGTCCAAACAAAGCCCCGTTGTCCGGCGGTATAAAGACGACCTGGTCGAGTTCGGCGAACTTAGAAACGCCATCGTGCACGAGAGGATAAGCCCCGATTACCTGATCGCAGTGCCACTTCCCGAAACCGTGGAGAAGATCGAGGAGATAGCGCGCCTTCTTTCGGACCCGCCTCTGGTATATCCCACGTTCCGCCGGGAAGTGGCGGTTTTTTCGCCCCAGGATCCCCTCGAAAAGGTGTTTGACGTCATGCACCGGAAAGGGTTCACCCAGTTTCCCGTGTACGAAGATGGGATATACAGGGGCCTTCTGACCGACGGCGGTATTGCGCGCTGGGTAGCCGGCCTTATGGCAGGGGGAGTGAAGAAGGCCTCGGTCGGCGAAGTCCTGTCCGGCGTAACGGTCGGCGAGGTCTTGGCCTCTGAAAAGAACCCCCGCAGGGCCCGGTTTGTGAGCAGAAGGTCTACGGTGTATGAGGTGGAAGAGATCTTCAGGGAGTCCAGGCGCGAGAAGTGGCGCGTCGCCGCAGTCCTCATCACCGAGAACGGAGACGCTGACGAGGAACTCCTGGGCATCGTCACCCCGTCGGACTTGTTGTCATCCGCAAGTTAGGAGGGACTATGACTACGAGGATATACGTTGTCGGGCATAGGAATCCGGACACCGATTCCATAGCTTCACCAATAGCCTATGCCCACCTAAAGAATGTGACCGAACCGGGTGCCGAGCATATACCCGCAAGACTTGGGCCCCCGAATAGGGAGACCCAGTTCGTCTTGGACTACTTCCGGGTAGAAGCTCCGGTGTTGCTGGAGAATGTCTACACCCAGGTCAAAGACCTTTCGTTTGACGAGCCGACCAACGTATCCCTCGACACATCCATGCGCTCGGCCTGGGAACTCATGGCCCAGACGGGGTTCAAAAGCCTGACCGTCGTGGACGGCAGGGGGAAACTCGTGGGAATCGTTACCTTGGGCGACATAGCAGAAGCCTATCTGGCATCAAGCGGAAGCCTCCTCAGGGGGATGGTACCGGTCAGGAACATCGTAGGGGCTCTCGAGGGAGATCTCCTGGTAGAGGGAAAGCCCGAGTTCCATGGGCTGGTCGAAGTCGCCTCTCGCAGCGGGACAGGAATAGGGGAGTATCCCGGAAATCCCGTGGAGGTTCAGGCCGCTCCCGGTAATGGAGTCCTGCTTATCGTAGGCAAGGGTTACATAGGTCCCGAGGTCCTTGACACACCGCGGCTTGAGGTCATTGTGCTGACACAGGAAGCGCCGGTCTTCCCGGAACTCCTCGGTGAGGCCCGGAGGAGGGGCATCACGGTCATTAGGACTCCCCACGGCATCTACGAGACCACCAGGCGCGTGAGCCAGAGCGAACCGGTCGCCCACATCATGACGGCTGACGACCTCGTGACCTTCACCCTCGAGGAGCAGGTAGACGACATCAAAGAAACAATGCTCAGGTACAAGTACCGGTATTTCCCGGTCCTAGACGACGAGGGGAGGCCGGTGGGCAAAATCGCGAGGCGCCACGTCATCGACTATACCGGGAAAAACGTCATCCTCGTAGACCACAACGAAAGGTCCCAGTCGGTCGAAGGCATCGAAGAAGCCCGGATCCTGGAGATAATCGACCACCACCGGGTCGGCTCCGTCGAGACGGGCGAGCCGATAGTTTTCATCAACCGCCCGCTGGGCAGCACGGCGACCATCGTTTATGAACTCTACTGTCAGAGAGGCGTAGAACCGCCAACGCCCATAGCCGGGCTGATGCTCGCCGCGATACTGTCCGATACCCTAGCCTTTAAGTCGCCGACCTGCACACCCGAGGACGTGCGGGCCGCGCAACGACTCGGCCAGATAGCAGGGGTAGACCTTGATGAGTTCGTAAGGGGCATGTTCAGCGCGGGCACTTCCCTTGAGGGCAAGAGCGAGGCCGAGATCTTCTTCGGCGACTTCAAGGAGACGCGGATCAGGAACCTCAGGGTGGGTGTCAGTCAGGTCAACACGTACCATACGGATGTGGTTTCACTCAGGAAGAGGCTAATGGCGTTCATGGAGCACCTGCAGGCAGACAGGGGATACGATCTTCTCCTTCTCATGCTGACCGACATCATCGGGGAAGGCTCGGAACTCCTCGTGGTTGGAAACCAGGCGGAGATCGTAGAGCGGGCGTTCGGGGTGAGTCTGAAGGAGAAACCCATCTTTCTGCCGGGTGTAATATCAAGGAAGAAGCAGGTGCTTCCGCGGATCATCCGTGCCATCAACACGATGTAGGAACGCTGTGAAGGGGTGCAAGAACACTATGCGAAGAACCGGCAGGTACATAGGGAGGCGTACATGATGGAAGCAAGACCTAAGGACTGGATTCAAGAAGGCCTGAAAGAACTGGACGGTTGCCAGGAAGAACTGGTGGACCTCATAACCCGGGTAGTTCAGGTTCCTGCGCCCAGTAACGATGAAGCCGACCGGGGCAAGCTCATCGCGAGCCTAATGCGAGAGTTTGGGTTTCCTGTGGTCCAGACGGACGCCGTCGGCAACGTCTTGGGCTTCTTCCCAGGCGAAGACGCCTCCAAAGTGATCGTGAGCATGGCCCACATGGACACCGTCTTTCCCAGGGATACCGATCTCAGTGTTAAGAGAGACGGCAACATCCTTGCTGCGCCGGGCGTCTCGGACAACACCGCATCCGTTTGCCAGATGCTTCTGGTCGGACGGATATTCGCCCGTAACGTTCCGCTCCCGCACCCCGTCATCCTCATCGCCAACGTGGGCGAGGAAGGCCTGGGCGACCTCAGGGGCGCGAGGTACTTCTGCGACCATGTGGAGGAGTACGATTTCGACGGTTTCAAGATCGATCCCGTAAGCCTTGTCTTCCTGAACATCGATGGAGGTATGGGCCACATAGTCAACGAAGGCATCGGGTCCAGGAGGCTCCGCGTCACGTACAGGGGAGAGGGAGGACACTCATGGGGAGCCTTCGGGAAGTCTAGCGCGATCCACGGCATGGGCACCGCGATTGCCAAGATAGCCAAGATAAAGGTCCCCGAGAAACCCAAGACCACCTACACTGTGGGTGTTGTCCAGGGCGGGCATTCGGTGAACTCGATAGCCCAAAGCGCCTGGATGCTCTTGGACATGAGGTCGGTGGCCGGCGGGCCCCTAAAGGCCCTCGAGAAGGAAGTGAGGGAGATCCTGCAGTGGGCCGCGGAGGACACGGGCACGACGTACGAGGTAGAGGTGGTCGGAGACCGGCCCACCGGAAGCATCTCGCCCGATTCGCCTCTGGTGAAAACCATTGTTGAACTGGGCAAGGAGCACGGGATCGAATACCATCTGGCGCCCTCAAGCACCGACTCGAACATCCCGCTTGCCAAGGGATGGCCCGCGATCACCATGGGGTTCAAGAGATCCGAGAACGGACACCGGACGTCGGAGTATTTGTACATCGACTCCCTGGTGCCGGGTATCAAACTCCTCCTTGAGTGCTACGGGCGCCTGTTCTACGCACTATAGTCACCTGAGCCGGGATGCGATATCGAAGAGGGCATCGAGCCACCCCGGCTCGAGGAGCCCGAGCCTCCAGATGGCCACTCCCGCCAGGCCGTAGCGCTTAGCCAGCGAAGCCCTGGCGGCCAGTGACCGGTTGCTTTCGGTGAAAGCGTGATATGTCACGCCTTCAGACTCCCAGGTGAAGTAGTGGCAAGACAAGTAGGGGTCGTAGGTTTCAGCGGTTTCCCTAGAAACCGGCTCGTCGCCGGACACACCGGGTGACCACCCGGCGATGCTTGCATCATGCGTTCCCGCCCTATTCGGCAGTCCGACTTCGTCGCGGGCAGCGGGACGGGATACCAGACGCACCGCAAAGGTATCGCCCCCGGCCGCTGCTTGGGCTGCGGGAACTTCTTCTTCCACTGCGTACAAAGTGCCATACGCCGGGATGCCGAGGATCAGCTTCTCGGCCGGCACTTCCTGAAGCTCCAAACGGATCGCCTCATCTACTTTACTCCAGGGCGCAGTCGGAGTGGGCGTTTTCTGGTCCTCATACCCGTAGGCCATGAGGATGACCGCGTCGGCTATCTCTCCTATGCGCTTGTGGTCATATCCCAGGTAATGGCTGTTGAGCGGGTGCACAATGACAAAGAGCCGCGTATCCTTTATGTAATTCCTCAGAGATTCGAGGAAGGCGCTGAAGTTCGCAGCATCGGTTTCGCGCTTCTCGGGGTCGAGTCCCAAACTCTCGAAATCGATTGCCACTCCGTCGAAAGAAGCCGCGGAAGAGGCGATGGACATCGCGAGCCGCTGGCGTTTCGCGGGATCGGCCAGAAGCGATGAGAGCCACCCGTCGCTCTCATTCGCGAAGTACATGGCGACGGCCTGGGCGCCGCTTGCCTCCATGCCTATCATGGCGGCTCCCCAGCCGTCAGGCTTCCGGAAACCCGAACTTGCATCTTTGTCGGCGACCCGCCCATCCCGGTCGACTGAGAACCAGCCGAGGATCGCGCCTTTCAGGTTGGACGACGGGCTATCCGGTCCCGGCACCAGCGGGTATGGGTATTTGTCGCCGAAGAAGTCCTCCCAGCTGGAGTACCCGGAGGAACCGAGCGCGTAGAACCCCCAGACGGGGAGATCATCCTTGGGAGAGGCCAATAACGCAGAGCGTGATGCGCCATCCCATCGCACGTCGTATTTCATAGCTTCGCTGAAGAACCTGAGGGGTACCACGGTGTGGCCCTGAACGAGCTCAGGCGGCTGCGACAGCGTCACCGCTTCTCCGTTTGCCGAGACAGAAGGGGTGCCTATCCTGAGGACGATTGCCGTCTCGTCTTTAGCGCAAGTCACGGTCCCGTCATCGCTCCACGTGACGGTGAAGCCCAGGGCCTCCGAGAGAGCCCTTAGGGGGACCATCGTTGTGCCGTCCTTGAGAAACGGGCGTATGGGGAACGCGATGGGAAGGTCGTCAAGGTAGACCTCAACGGGTCTCTCAATGCCCACGCTTTCTTCCGCAAGAACCTCTTGAGCGGGAATAATGAGCAACGCGCCGGTGAGCATTAGCGCGAGCACAATGAGCGTTACAAGTCTCCTCATCTACGCAGTTCTCCCGTCCGGAAGTCTCTTGAGCGACAGCTCCTACAAGTCACAAAGCTGGCATAGGGCGACTCTTTCTAGGGTACATCTGTTATACCACAGAGGTGTCGTTTCCAGACAAGGATCGTGAGTAGCATTTCTCACTGGTTAGTTCCTTCCCGGGTGCTCTTCTACGGACGGCGAGCTCTCAAAGAAGTAGTCCAGGGGCAGGTTGGGGAATCCTTGCTTCAGCGCTGCGATGAACCTTGAGTTGGGTGAACGGAGCCCTCTGAGTATCCTCGACAGGGCCCCTCTCGAAACCCCCATCTTCCTGGCCAATTCTGCTTGATTCATCCCGCTTCTCAGAAGAGCTGCCCTCAGACGGGAGGGTGAAAACCTGTTCACTGGGGTCACCTCCGTTGCCTGCCAGCGACAGAGCTAGTATAGAATTGGTGTTGATGAACGTCAACTACAATCGTTCGACAAAGCCTTCTCAGGGAGCGGTGGAGAGATGCGTGAGGGCCACAGGGGGCGCAACGACAGGCGGCGCAACGTGTTGCCGAATGTCAACTAACGGTATACACTGGTGACATGACGATTGCTGAGATGGTCAAGAGGCGGCGAGCCGAACTGGGGATGAGCCAGCGCCAGCTGGCCTCTGTTTCCGGTTTGAGCAACAGCGAGATATCCAGGATCGAGTCGGGAGAAAGGAAGAGTCCTTCTCCGCAGGTACTCCTTGCTCTATCTGCCGCTCTGGACCTCCCTTACGATTTGCTCATGCAGCAAGCGGGTCACCGGCCCATTTCCGATGTCGTCCCCAAAATGCCCGATTGGGTATACAGCCTGCCTCCTGATCTGTACCGGTTTGTGAAGGAAGAAGCCTCGCGAGGATGGCCCTATGTGAGACTCGCGCGGGGCATGAGCGAGAAAGACCTTTCACCTGAGGACCTGGAAGCCATCATTGCTGCCTGGGTAGAAGCACGGCGCAAGTATGATAAGGGATCTTCGGGACGGGATTAGATACTATCTGAAACTGCCGGGAGGGCTCTGAATGTCTGAGAAAAGGTACGCCAAGGCTCAAGTTGCGGGAAACGGGATGGTGGCTGCGGCTCACCCGCTGGCTGCCCTGGCAGGGATCGATGCCCTGCGAGAGGGCGGAAACGCTATGGACGCTTGTCTTGTCATGGCGTCGGTGACTTCGGTGGTGCTTCCGCATATGTGCGGCCTGGGCGGCGATGCCTTTTTTATCTACTACGATGCCGCAACAAAGAAGGTTACCGCCCTGAACGGAAGCGGCGCTCCGGGTGACAACTCGACTCTGGAGTTCTTCGCAGGTACCGGGCCGATTCTTCCTCAGGACGGCATTTTCTCGGTGGCGGTCCCAGGCGCTCCGCTTGCCTTCGAGATGGCAGCCCTGCACTTCGGCACGTTTGGGCTCCGCAAGTGCTTTGAGGTAGGCGCCCGGGTCGCGGAGCGGGGGTTTGTTGTTTCGGCTGCCTTCTCCAGGGCGATTGAGGCCGAGAAGGCCAAGCTCTCCAAGTTTGAGGAATCCGCCCGAGTGTTTCTCCCCGGTGGAGAGGCGCCAAAGCCGGGGACGTTGTTCCGGCAGGTGGACATGGCCCACACCCTCAGGGCTTTCGGCGAGGGCGGCGCCGAGTATATGTACGAGGGTCCCTTCGCTGAGAAGTTTTACGAGATGAACGAAGAAATGGGGGGCACATTCGCCGGAGGGGAGTTCAAGCATCACCTCCGGAACCCGCTTGATTTCTACGAGCCCATCCGGACTACGTATAGAGGATACACGGTCCTCCAGACGGCGCCCGTTTCCCAGGGCTTTATCGTCCTAGAGGAACTGAACATGCTTGAGACCATCGACATGGCCGCTCTCTGCCCGTCGGGACCGGAAGCCATACACTTCATGGTCGAGGCCAAGAAAATCGCTTTTGCGGATAGGAACGCCCACGCCGGCGACCCGGCCGTGACCGGTTTCGATGTGGAGAGGTTTATCTCCAAGGACTACGCAAGGACGGCTGCAAAGGCCATAGACCCGAAGAAGGCTTCTGTGTATGCCGGAAATGGTCTGGGCGGTGGCGACACCACATCGTTTGTTGCTTGGGACGCCAAGGGCAACTGCTGCTCTTTCATCCATAGCAACGCATTTGCCTTCGGATCGGGCGTGATGGTGCCGGGGACCGGAGTGCTTCTCAACAACAGGGCAGGCAGGTCTTTTGTGCTTGAGCCCGGGCATCCCAACTGCCTGGTGCCGGGGAAGCGCCCCATGCACACCCTGAACTGTTACATGGTTCTCCGCGACGGACTCCCGTTTATCGTCGGTGGCACCCCCGGCGGCGACGGACAGCCCCAGTGGAACATGCAGATGCTCAGCCTCATGCTCGACCACGGCATGGGCCCTCAGGATACCTGTGATTTCCCGCGCTGGACCTCATCTCCCGGAACGGATGTCATCGGTCTGGGCAAACCCTACGAGCTTAGGCTGGAGTCGAGGTTCCCCGATGCTGCTCTAAAGGACCTGCAGGCCATGGGTCACACGGTTAAGACGGTCGCTCCGTGGGCAGGAGGCGGCGGAGCCCAGATTATCATGAAGGATTTCGAAACCGGAGCCTTGATAGGCGGCTCTGACAGGCGCGTGGGAGGCATGGCGCTGGGGTACTAGTCGGGTACCATCTGAATCCCTGAGCGGCCTGGAGGCACTACTTGAGAACGCCACTCTCGGCGACCCGTAACCCATAGCATATATGAGAGGATAAGAGGGAAGTGAAAGCCCCCGGCGGCCGATCCGGTCCCGGGGGTTCTTGAGCTCAAGCCATTTTGGGGCGCAGTCCCGGAATGCCGCTCCCTGGATTCTCTCTCTAGCATAGCGTTTCCGGGATGCCCGGACCCTCAGTTCTTCTTCGCCGTTATCGATACATTGTCGACCAGGGCGTACGGGAGCACAAGTCCGAAGTTCTTGGTCTCCCGGCTTAGCGCCACGAGATGGTCCTTAAGGTGCGTGAATATGTTCAGCGAGAACATGCAGTCCTTCACGCGACCAACAAGCTCTCCGTTCTCAACCAGGAAGCCCATGGCGATGTTGCCGCTTACCTGGCCTGAGTACGGGTTGCCTGCCCAAGCTCCCATGGTGTTCTCAATCACGATGCCGCGCTTTATGCCCGAGAGGAGGCTGTCTTTGGACGCGGAGCCTCCCGGCACAATAACGTTGGCGGGCTCGATGCCGCCGATCCCTCCGGTACCTATCGGCTTGCGCCCGAGCTTATGGGCGGTATCCAGGTCGAGAAGATACTCGCGTAGGACGCCGTTCTCAATGAGGGGCGTGCGCCTGCAGCGTACTCCCTGGGCGTCGTACATCCGGCTCTGAAGTCCTCCTGCCAAAAGACCGTCTTCTACGATCGTGAGGTCGGGCGAGAAGATTTGCTCCTCTAGACGTCCAGCGAACGGGCTTATCCCCCTTGTCACTGACCTTCCGTCAAGGCAAGCCAGGATGGGAGATACCAGGTCGCGGAACGCGGAAGGAGTGAACAGCACCGGGTAAGCGTCCGTCTCCACCGGCACGTTCTTCCTGGCCAGCTCTAGCTTGGACCGGATCTCATGCTTTATCGCCTCGACATCCCAGTCCAGATCAGTGGAGACGTGGTAATCCCAGAGGTCTACCAGGTTCTGGCCGTCAACGAGGCTGGCGATTGCCGCGAGGACGACGACCGTTCTGTCCCAGGTGGCTTCCAAGCCGTTCGTATTGGCGATCCCTTCGCGGAGGATGGTTTTGGACACGTTGACCGAGCCGTTCATGTCGGGGTGCAGCGACTTGAGAAAAGCCGCCAGGTCTTCGCCTACCCGGAGCATCTCCTTGAGGTCGAGAGAAGCGGCTTTTTCGGAGTATACCTCGGGCTTTTCGGACGGCTCTGGGTCAGGGAATGCGTAGTTCGCCGGGGCGCCGTACTGGCAGAGCCTTATCGCCCTTTCCATGGCCTCCCCCTCTCCACCTGCCCTGGTGGATACGGCAACGCCCAGCCTGCCGCCCTTTATTGCCTGAGCGGTGACCTGCAGGCTCTCGGTATTCTGAATCCCTTTCAGGCGGTTGAACTCGAAGCTAAGTTCTACGCTCTGCGACTCTCGGAAAGTGAGCGTGGCTCCGGCCCCCGCCGCTTGGGCATGCTTTAGGGCTTCTCGCATCATTTCTTCTCACCTCCCACAACGACCCGCTGGACCCGGATATGCGGGGCTCCGTCGGCAGTGGGAAGCGGGCTCTGGCCGCCCTTGCCGCATCCCCCGGCCGTGTTCTTGATGCTGAAATCGTTTCCGATCATGTCGATGTTCCTGAGGGTCGTGAAAACGTTGCCGGTCAGGGTTACCTCTCGTACCGGCTCCGCAATGGAGCCATTCCGGATCATGTTGCACCTGGAAGCCGTGAAGGTGAACATCTCTCCGTTGGTCTCACCACCGTACCCGCCGGACACGTAAACCCCGAGGGAGATGTCTTTGAGCATGTCTTCCAGTGAGTGTTTACCGGGGGCTATGCAGGTGGTCCTCATCCGGACAATCGGGGGGAACCGGTAGTTTATGGCGCGCGCGTTTCCGGTGGGCTTTTCGCCCATCTTCCAGGCGCTCTCCCTACAGTGGAGGTGTCCGACTACGACTCCTCCCTTGATGAGGTAGGTCTTCTGCATGGGCACGCCTTCGTCATCGTACTTCGCATCGCCGCGGTTGCCGCCCTCAATACCGCTGTCGAAGATATCGAGGTCCTTGGGGCCGTACTCCGTCCCTATCTTGAGCAGTTCCTTGAGCCGCTCGTTCTCATCAAGCGAGTCGGCTTCGGACAGGTGGCCGAATGCCTCGTGGACGAAAAGCCCTGCCATATCCGGCGCCAGGATCACCGTGTACTCGTCTGCTCTTATGACCGGCGCATAGAGCAGGTCACGGGCGGCTCTGGCGGCCCCTATGACCTCTTCTTCCCGGCCCAGCGCCACGTTGTAGTCAACGCTTGAACCGAACTTGACCGATTCCTGGGTGGTCAAGCTTCCTTTGGTCGCTATCGCGGAGATGTTTCCGCCCAGGTCCATTTTCTCCTGGTAGATGTATGTCCCGTCCGAGTTCGCGAAGTAGAGGTGAGTGTGCCTGTCGAAGTAGCGGATGTAGGATGACGTGATCTCCGGCTGGCTGAGGACCAGTTCGTTGTACTTGCTCAGGAGGCCCACTTTCTCGGCCAGGGGGACTTCGAACGCCCGGGTCCCGAACACTCCTTTTACTTCGTCTTCCACGGGAGAGACGGGGAAGAGCTTGATCTCCTTCTTGAGGATGTCTCCAAGGATCCGTGCCTGGGCGCAAGCTTCGTCGACCTTGCGCTCGAGGTCGTCCAGCTTGTTGAAGGAGACAAACCCCCAACCGCCGCTTGCTAAAGCGCGGACGTTGCCTCCTACGGAAATCGTCTCGGAAACCTGGTCGATGTCTTTGCCCCTGAACTGAACCCTCACTTCTTCTGTTTCCTCGACCCGGATCTCGCAGTACTCGGCGGTGGAGCGCTTTAGCGCGCGCCGCAGGAGATCCTTCATGGATTCGGTCACGTTCACTTGCCTCCTTCCATCGTAACCTATACCTTCCAGGCGCACCAATTCTACGCGTATGGGGCGCATACCTACCGCTGATGTTATACTTGCAGAGCAGGCGTCTGTAGACCGATCTCGAGAAGCGACCGGTCTCGGGACGGCTCAGGTGACCGGTCTTAGCGGGGGAGGTCCACATGAAGAAACTCATCGTAGTGATCATTTCGTTCGCTATGGTGCTGGGGACGCTGGCCAGTTCTATCTACTACTTGCTTTCCAACACCCGTGCTGACCCCACCTCGTCGGATCCCTTTGCCGACATACCGCAGGCTGTCGTAAGGTCTTTTCGCTACAGTGATTTCTCGGACATGGACGTATCCGAACTGGACCTCTCGACCGTCGGAGATGAAATCCTCACCTATACCTTCAGTTCCGGGACAAAGTGGCCTGCTCCCGAGAAGATGCCTCCCGGAGATCCTCCGGAGCGGATAATTTCCCTCGGGAAGGACCTGGGCTTGGGGCTTGACGCTTTGCATGAGGCGGGCATTACCGGGAAAGGCGTCCCGGTCGCCGTGATTGACAAGCCTATCCTCGAAGATCACGAAGCGTATTCGGAGAACCTGAGATATATCGAGGTAAAGCCGGGCGAGGGCGGGACGCAGGAGCCCGGCTTCCACGGCGCAGCTATCGCATCGATTCTGGCGGGAGACTATGGCGTAGCACCGGAATCTCCCCTTTACTACTTCGCTATCCCGGATGACTCCACGCCTTACAAATGGCTTACCGAGGCCATGAACATGCTCCTGGATATGCGTGAGGAAATGCTGGAAGAGGAGAGGATCCGCGTCGTATCGGTCTCTTACGGCATTGAGAGCTCACAGGTTGGCGCGGCGGAGTGGCGGGAGGCCATCGCGCGGGCGGAGGAACAGGGCGTCATCGTCGTCTATCCTGGGATGCCGGGGCTCCATTTCACAGGGGCAGGTTGTCCGCCCAACCTTGACCGGGATAACCCTGCCAATTACGAGCGCTGGAGCTGGCTAGTTGCCAAGGAGCAACTAGTGGGGAAGCTGGTTGAGGCCGGCGTCTCCTCGTTTGACGAGGCGAGGGAAGAACTGAAGCGCCTGCTTACCTCCGACCCAGAGTTGGATGTCCTGCGTGTCGAGGCTATCCATGCATTTCTCTACATGATCGAACTCTCGAGGCTTGACCCGGCTGCCAACTACGAGGAATACCTCTGGTCAATGGTGACTTACGATCCCGGGGCTCTTTCGGTGCCGGTGGACTACCTGACCGTCGCCGGCGCATCATCGCCTTCGTCCTACACGTACTTCGGCGCCGGAGGACTCAGCTGGGCCACCCCGTACCTCGCGGGGGTCTTGGCCCTTGGGCTCCAAGTGAACCCGTCCGCCACGCCCGAGGAACTCTTTGCAGCGCTCCTCGAGACCGCCTGGACCTATGGGCATGAGGGTGTTCAGGGCAAGCTCGTGAACCCAAGAGCGTTTGTGGACGCCCTGAGGTAGAAACAGGGCAGACCCCGCACAGGTGACGTCCGGTTAGCGTGCAGGCCTCGCCTATGGCGGTGAGCCCTAGGGCTGTGTTACCGGCTTAGCACCCTTGTCTTGATCCCCAGCCACTCCGGATACTCGTGGAGGCCCAGCCGCTCGAGAGTGTGCAAGGTTGGCAAGCCTTCCTGATCCCATCCACGCAGCGCATAGTATTCGTGGAGCATCTCGCCCAAGAAAGGTAGGGAGCCTGTGGCCCTTCCGGAAGGCCTCGGGTGGCTCAAAAGCCTGGGTGGAAGACGGTCGTCCTTACGGGTTATCCCCAGGGCTACGTTACAGAGCCGCCGCAAGTTGAAACTCCTCTCACCGGCCTTAATCAGGTCTTCGGGGCTATATGGGATCCCGAGGCAGCACTCGACCCATCGGGCCATCTCAACGGGAGAGATGTGGGCGTCGAGGACGGACTTGGTGAGACCAAGGGCGTTTAGGGCGCCCGCGAGGTCCTGCATCTTCACGGCTATCTCGGCTTTACCCTTACTGTCTAGCGCTTCGAGATCGGCTTCTATGCCCGCCATCTCCTTGGGATACCAGCCCGTTTCGATGTAGTACGTCATTCCGTCCAGGTGGCAAGCTCCCCGGTTGCCGGTGGCGTAGGCGACTGCCATGCTCGTGTAAATCCGGGGGTCATGCATGGGGACTTCCAGCCCCTTTACGTGTATCGCGAACTCCTCTGCGAGAGCCCCCAGGTCTTTGCCGACAGCCCGCGTTCCTCTCGAAAGGATGGCTCCGAGCCCCTGCTGGTTAGCGACCTCGTTCAGAAGGAAGAGGACCGCTTCCCCGTCTCCCCAGTGGAGCGGTCGTCCGGCGATCGCGTCATCGATGATGCCGCGTTCGTAGGCTTCCATGGCGAATGCGACGACGCTCCCCGCCGATATTGCGTCGAGCCCGAGCCTGTTGCACAGATCGCTTGCCGATGCGATGTATTTCGGGTCGTACACCAAACACATGGTTCCGAAAGCCCCGACCGTCCCGTACGGGATCCCTTGCCGCAGGAGGGACTCGAACCGGTCCTCCCTTATCGCCGGGAAGGTCCCGTCCCTCCAGTTCCTTACCGGCAGACGGTCTAAGGTTTCGGCGAAGGCGGCTTTACCGCCGCGGCCGTTCTGACCCCATCGTCCGGCCCGCCCTTCTGCCCATGCCGTAAGCTTACTCATTGCGCGGCTGAGGCCTTCCGGGTCTTCTGGCTCCGGAGGTCTACCGCCCCGGACGACAATTGCCTTTAGGTTCTTGGAACCCATCACGGCCCCCATCCCCGTGCGACTCGCCGACGCGGGGTTTCTGCCGCCAAAGATGACGGCCGCGAAGTGCACCCCGTTTTCTCCTGCAGGTCCAATGACGGCGGCATCCATGTCTTCGCCGTGCCGTTCCTTCAGGGCCTCATAGATGGAAAACACGTCCTGCCCCCAGAGTGCGCCCGCTTTCTCCACTTTCACGCTGCCTTCATCGCCGTCAATGACGATGTAGGAGGGGTCATCGAAAGACCCCCTCACCGTGAGAGCGTCCACGCCTGCCGCCTTCATTCTGGGCCCGAAGCGACCTCCGGCGGAGGACTCGCTGAGGAGGCCCGTCAGGGGAGACTTGGCCACGAGGGATGTCCGGTTCGCAGCCGTAATGGGGAACCCTGTGAGCATGCCCGGAGCGATGACCAGCGCGTTGGCCGCCGACAGGGGATCAACCTCAAGCCTAGATGACTCGAGCCACAGGCGGGTAGCAAGGCACGATCCACCGAGGTAGTCCTGTCTTATCCGGTCCTGGATGGGAGAATCGGTGACGCTTCCTGTTGTGGCGTCAACTACTACTGCCCGGGTGTTCTCGGATTGAGTGCTGCTCATGGCTCATTCTCCTCATCTGACCTTTTCGCCGGCGATCTGGCTGCCGGACTAGTCCGGGGTTCCTGTTATGTGGACTAAGGTCAGTTATCAGTGCCTGTGGCGGAAGAACGGGTTTCTCCTGCTTCCGGAACCTTTCTCAGACGGCCCCTCGCGCTCCGGTTCCTGGCCTCTCTCCCTGAGTATTTCTCGGTCTCGCTCGCGGCCTTCGCGGCTGAAAGCGTCCTTGGGGAAGGGCCGCGGGCTCTGGCTGCCTCTCGTTCTCAGTTCGTCGACGAACGACGGTCGCCTGACAAAGGCGGATCCCGTAGGCCTTTCTTCACCGGTCCCGGTTCGAGCGGCCGTCTCGCTGTTTGCAGCAAGTTCGGGACCCGGTGTCACATGCTCTTGGGCACCGGGGGCAGGGCGTACCTCGCCGGAGGGCGCAGTCAATGGCGCACCCGATGGAACGGCGGGCGGCGGATCCGTTGGTGCAGCCGATGTGGCGGCAGCCTGGCTGCTACCCTGGTTTCCCTGAGACTCGAACATCCTGAGGTACTCGGCCATCGTGAGCCGTACTTCTCTGGGCTTGGAGCCCTCGTATGGCCCAACGTAGCCTTTGACCTCCATGGCGTCTATGAGACGGGCGGCCCTGCTGTAACCGATGGGCAGCTTGCGCTGGAGCAGGGATACCGATGCCTGTTTGGCTTCAACCACTATCCTCAATGCCTGCGGGAAGAGCGGGTCGTCCGAGATCTCCGATTCTTGCTCTACAGTCTCGGGCACCTGGAGTATGCCTGAGGCGAACTGGGGCTTGGCTTGCGCCGAGACGAAGGAAACGAGTTCGTCGATCTCGCGCTCGGATATGTAAGCGCCCTGGGCGCGCAGCGGTTTGGATGATCCTACAGGGTAGAAGAGCATATCTCCGCGTCCCAGCAGCTTCTCGGCTCCCGCCATGTCAAGTATGGTGCGGGAGTCTATCTGAGAAGCGACCGCGAAGGCTATGCGGGAGGGGATGTTCGCCTTTATGGTACCCGTGATGACGTCGACCGAAGGCCTCTGCGTCGCCACTATCAGATAGATGCCCGATGCCCTGGCCATCTGTGCCAGGCGGAAGATGGCATCCTCGACTTCGGCAGGCGCTACCATCATGAGGTCCGACAGCTCGTCGATGATGATGACGATGTACGGCATTGCAGGTTTTAGGCTGTCGGGCGGCGTCGCCACCTCGTTATAGCGGTCGATGTCGCGGGTCCCGACCTTCGTGAACTTCTCGTACCGGGCTTCCATCTCCTTAATGGCCCACCTAAGTGCCCCGGCTGCTTCCTTGGGGTCGGACACGACCGGAGCGATGAGGTGCGGCACTCTAGACCACACGGACAGCTCCACGCGCTTGGGGTCTATGAGGACGAGCTTAACTTGGTCGGGTCTCGCCTTAAAGAGGAGGCTCGCGATAATCGAGTTAATGCAGACGCTTTTGCCCGCTCCCGTCGCGCCGGCGATGAGGAGGTGGAGGCAATGGTCAAGTGTCGTCACCACCGGGCGGCCCGAGATGTCTTTCCCCAGAGCCACCGTGAGGGGCGACTTCGAGGTCCGGAATTCCCTGGTTTCCAGCACGTCCCTAAGGTGTACCAGAGAGACTTCCTTATTGGGGACCTCAATGCCTATGGCGGACTTGCCGGGTATGGGCGCCTCGATGCGGACGTCCTGCGCCGCCAGGGCAAGCGCCAAGTCCTGAGACAGGTTCACGATACTGGCCACCTTAACTCCCGGACCGGGTTGAACTTCAAAACGTGTGACCGTGGGTCCGCGTTCTATGCCTACCACCTTGGCCGCTATACCGAAAGACATGAGGGTCTTTTCTATAACGCGGCCAGGTGCGGTATAGTCCTGAGACTGCTTGGGCTTCTTCGATGGCTCGGACTTCTCGAGCAAGTCGAACGGAGGGATCTCGTAGAACGCATCCTCGCTCAGCGGCTGTTGCTGTACGGATGGGACGAACTCCTGGATTTCTCCGGGCTGTCCATCGGGCTTCGTTCCCGGTGCAGCTCCCTTGACATCCCCGGTGCCGGGCGCCGGTACTTCGCCCGGCCGGTTGAGGCCTTGGGGCGCCTGTCCCAAGTCTGCCGGTTGTTCGGCCGGTCTCGCGCCCAGCTTCGCCTGGAGGTCCATTACCGTGGAGGAGAAAGAACCGCGCGCGGGCGTACTCCCGGCTTCCACGAGATCGGCCAGGCTTATCTCTTCTTCCTCTTCTGCTTTGGCTTCTTCTGCGTCCTCATCCTCCCATACATCTTCGGGGTCGGGCCCGTGTTCACTGAAGAAGCGGCCTACGAACTCCTTGAACCAATCCCACCCGGACATGACCGCCATCCATATGAGCGAGAACGGAGTCCAGGGCGACTTGTTTCCCAAGAGGCTGACCGCCACCAGAACTCCCAAGAACATGACCGGGAAAGAGAAGTACTTGCCCGTGGCTATCCTGAAAAACCACCAGACCGATGCTCCCAGGAGCCCGCCGCCGCCTCCCATGCGGCCTGCGGTGAAAACATCTTCCCAGGGGACACGGAGAGCGTGGTAGATGCTTGCCCCAAAGACCAAGAGCACCCAGAAACCCCAGACGAAGCGGGGTAGGGGCTCGCCAGGGTTGGCCAGTTTGACCACCGAGCTCAAGATGAGTATGAAGCAGAAGAACATAGCCAGGGCTCCGGCGATGGACGAGATGAAACGGGCGAGTCGGGCAAACACCATAGTGACGGGCGTTCCGCCTTCGGGGTTGTAACCCGATATCCCCATGGCTACGATGAGCGCCATTCCGGCTATGAGCAGCACTGCCCAGGGCCAGCGCTTACCCTGCCGGTTGCCGGTTTTCCTTCCACGGGAAGAGCGGCTCCGGCTCGTTTCGTGACTGCGGCTTCCCTTCATGCCATTTTGGACGTTTCTGCCGCTATTTCCGTTTCCGGAGCGTGGAGATTCCGGTTCGCTTTCGGGAGATGCGCCGGTCGATCGTCTTACCCGGTATACTCTAGCCAATATGAACCTCCGCCTTGACGTACTTTCCTCATGAATTCGCCCATAACGGGGCTTTTCCTCCAAATAGGATACCTGCCTGAAGGTCCCCGGAAAAGTAGCGCGCGGGCGGGTTGGAGTGGTCTCGTCCACGGAAGAAACCGGAAGGATAATGGGCGGCGGGGCAAGAAGAGTTTCGTGGTTAGAAACAGTGCGTTTGCAGGGGCGAGGAGGTTGTTTTGTGGATACCGGAGGCTTGGTGTTGGTTTATACGGGAAACGGCAAGGGGAAGACCACGGCCGCGTTGGGACTTGCCCTGCGCCAGGTTGGTTGGAACAGGAAGGTCTTGTTTATCCAGTTCATGAAAGGCAAGGGAAACGTTTATGGCGAGCGAGTCGCGGCCGAGCGCTTCCTGCCCCTTTTGGAGATCGAGCAGCACGGGCGAGACGAGTTTGTGAACCTGGGTAACCCGGCGGAGGTTGACGCCGAACTTGCCCGGAAGGCCCTCCGGCGGGCCGGAGAGGCGATGGCGTCCGGCGAATACGGGATGGTCGTGCTGGATGAGGTCAACGTCGCGATGGCCGCCGGGATGATCGACCCGAGTGAGGTGCTTGCCATCCTGGACAAGCGGCATAAGGACACGGATGTGGTCCTCACTGGCCGGTATTGCCCCAAGGAGATAGAAGACAGGGCGGACATGGTTTCCGAAGTGCGGGAAGTCAAGCACCATTTCAAGCGAGGGGTTCCGGCGAGGAAGGGAGTAGAGTACTAGCTCCTTTTTCGCCTTTGTCGCTTTGGCAACCGGCAAAAGAGGATTAAGGCGAGTCTGGTTCCGCAAATGGTTTCTTGGTCAAAAAACAAAGCAAGAGGGGGGCCTCACAAATGAAAAAGCCGGATTTCACGCGCTACCTGGACTACGGCGAGCTGACTCAGACGCTCCGGGATATGGTCAAGGAGCATGAGAACCTAGCCAAGATGTACTCGATAGGGAAGACCTACGAGGGAAGGGACATCTGGGCGGTGGAGATCACCAACTTCGCGAAAGGTGTCCCCGAGAAAAAGCCGGGCATGTACATAGACGGCAACCACCATGCCGGAGAGGTAACCGGTTCGGCGGTCTGTCTCTACACGATCTGGTACCTCCTTTCCAACTACGGGAAGGACTCATTCGTAACCCGCTTGGTGGATGACAGGACCTGGTACATCCTGCCCAGGATATCTGCTGATGGTGCGGAGGTCTTCCTCCACACGCCCCATACCTTGCGTTCGAGCACCAGGGAGTATCCGCCGAGGGACAACGATGACGGTTTGAATGCCGAGGATATCGATGGAGACGGGTGGATCCTCCAGATGAGGGTCCAGGACCCGGACGGCGACTTCAAGGTTTCCACAGAAGACGACCGCCTGATGGTCCGCCGCGAGCCGTGGGACAAGGAAGGGCCGTTCTACAAAATATACCCTGAAGGGATCATCAAGAACTGGGACGGCGGCGAGATCAAGATGGCGCAGCCCAAATGGGGCCTTGACCTCAACCGCAACTACCCGGCTTTCTGGGAGCCCGACAACGTCCAGCGAGGCGCCGGCCCCTATCCCTTGTCGGAGCCCGAGACCCGGAACGTGGCCAACTTCATCCTGTCCCACCCTAACATAGTGGGCGCCATGTCCTATCACACCACCATGGGCGCAATACTCCGTCCTGCCTGCACAAGGCCGGACAGCAAGCTGCCCGCCATAGACGTGACTCTCTACAAGACCATCGGGCAGAAGGGGACCGACCTCACCGGCTATCCCCACGTGTCAACCTACGAAGAGTACACGTTTGACAAGTCGAACCCGCTTAAGGGTGTTTTCATGGACTGGCTCTACGAGCACCTGGGCATCATCACGTTCTCGACCGAACTTTGGGACGCTTCGGTCCGGGCGGGCAACAAGCTCTTTGACCGGAGCGGCAGGAGCGCCGAAGAGAGCCAGCTGAACCTCCTTAAATGGAATGACAGGGAACTGGCCGGACAGGGCTTCGAGAGGTGGCGGAAGTTCAACCACCCGCAGCTCGGCGAGGTCGAGATCGGCGGCTGGAAGTCCAAGTTCGTGCTCACCAATCCGCCGCCTCAGTTCTTGGAGGGCGAGTGCCACAAGAACTGCATGTTCACTCTCTATCACGCGGCGTGCTTGCCTGAACTCCATATCGAGAAGACCAAGGTCCAGAAGCTGGCCGAGGACCTCTTCAAGGTATCGGTTGTGGTTTCCAACAAGAGCTACATGCCGACGAGCGGGTCGCAGCAGGCCGTCATAACCGGCAAGGCTAAGCCCGTGACTGTTGAGATTGCCGTCGGCGATGAGGTCAGCCTCATAACCGGCAAGCAGAAGACCGAGATCGGTCACTTGCCGGGCCTCTCGGGCAGCGGCAGAGGTCGCGGCGGATGGATGGCCGCCAGCGGCCAGGGAACTCATAAGGAACTCGAATGGGTGGTGAAGGCCCCTAAGGGTTCCCGGGTGGAGGTCACTGCTTCTTCCGAGAGAGCGGGCACAGATACCGCTGTTCTCGTCTTGGAATAACCCAAGTCGCGCTTTTGCATTTTGCGCCCAAGCGGGGAGGGAATGAGTTTGAACATAAGCTTCGACAAGTACCACACCTACGATGAGATACGGGCGTTCCTGCAGGACTGCATCCGCGAGTATCCGGAGCTTTGCCGGGTAGAGTGCATCGGCAAGTCCTATCAGGACCGGGAGATCTTGATGTTTGAGATCACCAACAGGAAGACCGGGCCGGGCTCAGACAAACCCGGCATCTACACGGACGCCAACACTCATGCGGGCGAGGTGACCGGTGCCGAGGTCGTTCTCTACACCATCAAGATGCTCCTTGAGGGTTACGGAAAAGACCCCCGCATTACAAACCTGATTGATACCAGGGTCTTCTACTTCATCCCCAGGATTACGGTGGACGGTTCTGAGTACTATCTCTCGACTCCTTACATGCTCCGGTCCAGCCTCCGGCCCTGGCCGGAAGAGACCGACGACAAGCCGGGGCTCTATGCCGAGGACGTGGACGGCGATGGCAGGATACTTCAGATGCGGGTGAAAAACCCTGACGGCGCGTGGAAGGTATCCAAGAAAGACCCGAGGGTCATGGTCCGCAGGCGTCCCGACGACCTGGGCTCGCCGGATGAAGTCTATTACGACCTGTACACCGAGGGCCTTGTGAGGGACTACGACCCCGACGTCTCCCTGAACACCGTCCCGAGCAAGTACCGGCTGGACTTCAACAGGCAGTTCCCGACCAACTGGGCTCTTCCCGTGAGGCAGCCCGGGTCGGGCGACTATCCGTTTGCCGAACCTGAAATGAAGGCCATCGGCGATTTCATCCTGGCCCATCCCAATATCGTTAGCACCATGTGCTACCACACAAGCGGTGGCGTGCTCCTAAGGCCCCTCTGCGACAAGCCTGACCGGTCCTTGGATTCAAGAGACCTGGCTATCTACCGCGCTCTGGGTGAGATCGGCGAAGAGGTTACCGGGTATCCCCTGAAGTCGGTGTTTGAGAGCTTCACCTGGGATCCCGAGAGGCCTGCCGTGGGAAGCGACCTGGAGTGGGCTTATGAGACCCTCGGCATCCTTGCTTTTGAGACTGAGCTTTGGGATATGCAGGGGCGCGCCGGCATCCGCAAGCGCTCAATGAATGAGATGAGGACGCTCTCGGAGAAAGACAGGGAAGAGGACGCGGTGAAGCTCCTCAAGTGGAACGATGAAGAGATGGGCGGAGCGCTCTTCCACGACTGGAAGCCGTTCAACCATCCCCAGCTCGGCGAAGTCGAGATAGGTGGTTGGGAGCCCAAGATGGGCAGGCAGAACCCGCCGGTCTCGCTACTTGAGGACGAGTGCAAGCGAAACGCCCAGTTTACGATAAGTCGGGCAGCGGTCACTCCTCATCTTGTCATCGAGAAGTTCGCCGCCGAGGCCCTTGGCGACGAACTTTACAAAGTGGAAGCCGTCGTTAAGAACGACGGGTACCTGCCAACCCATGTAACCTACCAGGCCTTGAAGGTGAAACAGGCCCAGCCCGTGAAAGTTTCCCTGTGCGGCGGCACCTTGGTGAGCGGGAAAGAAACGCAGGAGATCGGTCACCTGGGTGGACGCTCGGGCGGTGGAGATACAAAGAAGAAACTCACATGGGTCGTGCGGGCGGAGAAAGGCACGAAGATCGCAGTGACCGCCGTCTCTCCCAGGGCGGGTAAAGCCCGAGCCGAGTTAGTCGCCGGATGAGCAATAATCCGCGGGGTTAGGTTCACACCAACGTTGGCAGAAGAGGAGGTACGTAGGTGACCACAGGCTACATCCCGGATATCGAGTACATGACCGAGAAACTGGTTACCCTTTGCAAGATTCCAAGCCCGAGCGGGGATACCAAAGAGGCCATAGACTGGCTCAAGGCCGAGTTTGAAGCTTTGGGTTACGAGCCCAAAGTAAACAACAAAGGCGGGCTCTTGGTCACCATCCCCGGGGTCAAGGAAGGAAATGAACGCGGCTTGTCTGCCCATGTGGATACCTTGGGCGCCATGGTCTTCGAGATAAAGAGCAACGGAAGGCTCAAACTGACTCTTATCGGGGGTTCTCCCTGGCCCAGCCTCGAGGGTGAGCACGTCATTATCAAGGCCAGCAATGGCAAGCGGTACACCGGCACAATCCTCATCACCAAGGCGGCTGCCCACGTCTGGGGCCAGGAGACTTCCAAATTGGAGCGCAACGCGGACAACATGGAGGTCCGGATAGACGAGAAAGTTAAGAACAAGGACGACGTGCTTCAGCTCGGCCTGAGAGTGGGAGACTTCGTGGTGTTCGACCCTAGGACCCAGGTAACGCCTTCCGGGTTCATTAAGTCGAGGCACCTCGACGACAAGGCTTCGGTGGCTGCGCTTTTGGGGTGCGCCAAGTTCCTTGCAGACAAAAAGCTAAAGCCTGCCTACACCACCCACTTCTATATGAGCGTCCACGAAGAGGTAGGTCACGGCGGATCGTACGGCATTCCCGAAACGGTGAAAGAGTTCATCGCAGTAGATATGGGGTGTGTGGGAGACGGGCTCCAAGGGTCGGAATACACGGTGTCCATCTGCGCCAAAGATGGCGGCGGGCCCTACGATCTGACTCTCAGGAAGAAGCTCGAGGCGATCTGCGAGGCGCACGACATCCCGTACGTAGTGGACATCTTCCCGTACTACGGCTCGGATGCCGGAGCGCTGCTCAGGGCCGGATACGATGTGCGGTGCGCCTGTGTCGGTACGGGCGTCGACGCGTCCCACTCTCACGAGCGCACTCACAAAGAGGGTCTCCTGGCGACGGCCAGGCTCGTGCTCGGGTACATCCTGAGTGAGTGAGCGACAGATTCGTAAGACCGAGTGGTAAGACTGAGCAGCAACAACAGAATGAAGGGCAATGAAGCCGAGACCTGCAACTTTCTTGCCGGTCTCGGCTCTTATTGTGAACGGTGAACGGGCACTAGTCCTGTGGTTCGTGTTCCGAAAGCCTCTTCATGTGCTTGTTCAGTTCATCCATCTGGGCCGATAGCTTCTTCATCTGCTCTTCGGCGAGCTGCATGTAGTATTCCAGCTCCCGCTTACGCTCCGGACTTGCTTCTTCGAGAAGGGCCTTGCACTCGCGGTAGACGTCTAGGGTGTGGTCCATCTCCTTCCACAGGGCGTCCGATTCCTCCTGGGCCGCCTCGGTAGCGTCTTTGACATAGGAAACGCTTGGGAGGACCACTTCCTGGTACCACGGAGTGTCCTCTGAGTTGTCGAAGTCCACTTGGAGGCAGATCGGCGCGTCGCTGCTCTCCATGGACCTTACCAGCGCATAGGTGTTAGGCATGGTGATACCCCGCACCGTCGCCTTGAAGGGTTCGCTCGGCCAGATCCTCCGGTGGCGGAAATCCAGCTGTATAGCGATCTCCGCGCCCGTCAAGTCTTGCACGAAATGGACTCTGTCTACCTGCCCTACGAGGTAGCCGAAAAGGAACGCGTACCACGGGTTCTGTCCGACCATGAGCCCGCAGTTGTACAGCGCTTCTAGTTTTTTAGCTCGGGTGGGCACAGGCGACACCTCGGGGTTATTTTACCTCAAATGCGAACTACTCAGGAGCGAGATGGGGAACAGTACGAACGCTTCTCGAACGTACCCAACGGTGGTTCCTTGCTCGTGACTGGCATTATTGGAGGATTCCCTCGAGTTTCGTAGAAGTTTGGAAATCGGGAGTGGCCTGCATATGAATCTGCTTCCAGGGATGATTACATATGATGGACCCTATAGAGGCCTTTCAGCAAATCCGTGACAATATCATTACATATATCCAGACTGCATTCGCGACCCGATACCAGTCAATTGAGGACGAGCGCGAACAACTTCTGAAGAGCCCCGGAGTGCTATGCCAAGAGCCATGGATCGAGCCACTTCCAAGGTACAAACTTTCAGGCAAGACCGCTGAAGATCTGGAGTTAAGAGACTGTCCTGGACTTACGTCGTCTACACTGAAGGACCTGAAAGCGGTGGCCAGATTCGGTCTACTCGGTGACAAGGTGTTGTACGAACACCAGCTATTGATGCTCACCAGGTCGATGGCTGGTCAACACTGCGTTATTACGGCAGGTA
>DUSU01000062.1 GCA_012842425.1 Candidatus Fermentithermobacillaceae bacterium
ACGTGTAGATGAGCTTGGTGCCGGGGTGCTTGCATTTCATCACGGAGGCTCACTCCAGACGCAGGGTTCTACCTAGATCTTAGCTCATGCGTTGGGCTACGTCGATCCTTTTGGCAACAGCCTCAACTGCGAAAGTTACCCAGAACCTCTGCGCCAAGGTCGTCCGAAAAGCGTTGAGTGCTCCGCTGGCCTACTATGATGAGCACGCCGTAGGAGAGACCATGAACAGTATGCTGAACGACGTCTGGACGGCCAACAACACGTTCGGCGAACTGATAGAGATATCAGGGAACGCGTTTCTGGCCGTTTCGGCGACCGTTACCCTGTTGGCTTGGGGCCGGCAGGTCTCTCTAATACTGCTTGGGGCGGGGCTCGTGTGTGGATTCCTTGGTCTGGCTTTTCTCGCGCCGGTGAGAAAAGCCGCAAGTGAGCACCAAGAGCAGAGGGCTCGTGTCACGGCGTTCGCGATGAGCATATTTAGCGGAGTGACCGTGCTCAAGTCTCTTCTTGCCGAAAGCGCCATGTTCCTGAGATTCAAGGAAAGGTCAGACCTCCAGAAGGACCTGGCGAAGCGCGAATCTACTGCTGGGCTTTTGGCGGACGCAGTGCCCTATTCGGTCGCCGAGTTCGCAGGCGTTGGTATCTTAGCCGTCAGCGGCTGGCTGGTCTTATCAGGTCGGATGGATGTCGCCCGGTGCATAGCCCTCTGGCAGCTCTCAACCCAATCGATCACCGCGTTCATCAGGGTCCCCGTGCGTTGGGTAGGCCTGCAGCCCGGCTTTGTGGCGTGGGAGAGGCTCCGGGACGCCCTTGAAATGCCGGAAGAGCAGGGTGCTGCACCAAGCGGTGAGACTGTCTGCGAAACCGGTGAAGGGGTTCCTGAGACCGGCAAGATAGAGTTCAGTGACGGTGTTCCCGCCATCGAGTCTGACGGAGTCTCCTTCTCCTATGGCCCCACGCCCCCGTCTTGAGCGCCATAAACTTTACCGTCCGTGAAGGTGAAAGGGTGGCTTTGGTGGGACCCAGCGGCTCCGGCAAAACGACGCTGTTCAAACTGCTCCTTCGCCTATACCGGCCCGACTCCGGGCACATCAGACTCCGCGGCAAGGACATAGGGTCCATTCCTCTGGAGGAACTCCGGCAGCAGATAGCGTTCGTGCCTCAGGAACCCTGGATCTTCCCGGGAACGGTCCTGGAGAACATCGCTCTGGGACGTCCGGGCGCAAGCCGGTCGGAGATTGTCCGGGCCGCTACCCTCGCCAATGCCCACGAGTTCATCTCCGCTCTCCCGCAGGGTTACGATACCCTCCTGACCGAACGCGGTGGCAACTTGTCAGGGGGAGAGCGTCAAAGAATATGCCTTGCCAGGGCGTTCCTCAAAGACGCGCCGGTCCTTTTGCTTGATGAGCCTACTTCTTCAGTAGATTCCGAGTCCGAGCGCCTGATCGCCGATGCTCTCAACAGGCTTTGCGTTGGGCGCACGGTGATTACCATCTCCCATACCGGGAGGATCCTCAAAGGCTGCGATCTCGTGCTCAGGTTGGACGGCGGGCAAATCCGCTCAGAAAACCTTCATGCGTGACCAATTTCTGCCCCGGTTGAGACCAACGTCTCTTCTCCTGTCGAACTGAAACAGAATACGTGAAATCGCGTCGAATTCCTATATAAAGATAATGTAGTTAGACATTGCGGTAACAGGCGTCACGCGTCTTCCGCGCGCCGCAGCCAAGCATCACCATACGCAGCCAGGGAGAGGAAAACATGCGTCGACTGATTGTAGTTTTGACCCTCTTAGCGGTTCTACTGGCCGGGCTCCCGTCTTCCGTGAGTGCGGCCATCCCCCGTTTCAAACTGGGGAACGAGCTCTTGTTCGAAAGATATCACTATCTAATCGAGGGAAAGCGCGTCGGGCTCATAACCAACCAAAGCGGAGTCAACAGCCAGGGCGTGAGCACGATCGACGTGCTGGCCAATGACCTGTCGGTGGTCTTGGCGGCACTGTATGGACCGGAGCACGGCATCGACGGGCAGGCCGCGGCCGGGGCTTACGTTGAGTCATATACCCATCCGACACTGGGCATCCCTGTGTACAGCCTCTACGGAGCCACCCGGATGCCCACAGAGGAAATGCTCCGGGACATCGACATCCTTCTTTTCGACGTACAAGACGTCGGGGCGCGGTGGTACACATATATCTCGACTCTGAACTACGCTATGAAAGCCGCGGCCCAATACGGAAAGCACGTCGTAGTGCTCGATAGGCCCAACCCCCTGGGCGGTGAGATTGTTGAGGGCACTGTCCTGGAAGATGCGTTTGAGACATTTGTCGGCGTAGATAACCTACCCATGGCTCACGGGATGACGGTAGGCGAATTGGCCAGGTTCTTCAACCGGGAGATCGGCGCCCGGCTCACTGTAGTCCCCATGGAAGGCTACACCCGGGACATGGTCTACCAGGACACCGGCCTGGAATGGGTACAGACCTCGCCCAACATCCCCGACATAGAATCTGTGTTCGGCTATATGGCTACGGGTTTGGGTGACGGGACCGGCATCCGGCAGGCAGACAAGTTTAAGTGGATCGGCGGAAAGGGCATTGACAGTGTTCGCTTTGCTGAACTCCTGAACGGCGCCGGACTTCCCGGGGTCACGTACATCCCCGAGGACAAAGGGTCCGAAGGTGGAGTCAGGCTTCAGATAACCGACTACAGGACGTTCAACCCGGTGAAATCAGGTCTCTATGCCCTTGCTTTTGCCAGACAGCTTACCGGTTTCAAAGTGCCCAAGAGCGGGTCGACTCCCGCAAGCGTCGTCATGTTTGACAAGATCATGGGTACCGATCGGGTAGGCAAGTGGCTTGAGCAGTACTTGTCGCCGCAGGAGATCGAGTCCATGTACGCCGCCGAACTGGAAGAGTTCAAGAACGTCCGCAAGCAGTATCTCATCTACGGCTATGCCGGGAGACCAGACCACATCGGGGTCACGGTGGACAAAGTGTTCATATACTTCGATTCGGAGCCCTATATTGATGAAAATGATCGCACCATGGTCCCGGTGAGGGCGATCAGCGAGGCCCTCGGGGCAGTCGTAGGATGGGATGCGGCCAGCAGGACCGTCACTATCGCTAACGACGACTTCGAGATCACTCTCACCATCGGGAGCAGCACGGCCAAGGTCAACGGAGTGGAGCGCTGGATGGATACAGTTCCCGTCATCAGGAACGATCGGACAATGGTGCCGATTAGGTTTGTAAGCAGCTTCCTTGGGGCAAACGTTGATTGGGACCAGGAGAACCGCATAGTTGAGATCACTAGATAAGTCCCGGGCACGCTTCCCTGTGGGAGAGAGTGGGGGCGTCTGGGCAGGTCACTTTCGTCTCGGCATGAGTCGGAGCACATAAAATGTACTTAACCTGCGTCTGGAGGCGGTGGTTACCATAGCGTCAGAGGCTCTCCCACACCTTGAACTTGCGGGCAGGATCTTCCTCGCCGGGGTCCTTGCGGCCCTTCTCGGCCTGGAGCGAGAGGTCAGGAACAAGGATGCGGGGCTTAGAACATACACGCTGGTGGGTCTAGGCTCGGCCCTGATTATGGTTGTGAGCAGACACGGGTTTGCTTCGGTGATCGGCCCCGGTATCGACCTGGATCCGGCTCGCATTGCCGCCCAGGTAGTAAGCGGGATTGGCTTCCTCGGCGGCGGCCTCATCTTCGTGAAGAGGGATGTAGTAAGAGGTCTCACCACTGCCGCCGGTCTGTGGCTGTGTTCCGGTATTGGTCTGGCTGTCGGCGCAGGGATGATCTACCTTGCGGTCTTTGCGACGGCTGCAGGGCTCCTCACCATGGTCGGACTGGACCTGGTTGAACGCCGGATCTTGCGTTCCAAGAGGGATACCGTCTTCCTAGACGTAGTCTGCCATGACAAGAAAGGTGTACTTGCCCAGATAAGCACCGTAATAGCTAAGGCAGGGTTCAACATCGAGTCCGTCGAGATACGAAAAGAAGCCGGCGAAGGCCTGGTTACCATCCACTTCGCCCTGACCGACTCTGGCGAGATCCGTTCCCTTGTAAGTCGGTTGGCTGAAGAAGATACCGTCGTGGAAGTGTTCCCAAGCGGGCAGCGCCCGGCGAAGAAATCGCAGAGAAGGAAGGCCCGCCGGTCGTCTGAATGAGGTTTCCAGCCCGAACCGCCTGCTTACTGCGTTGCCCTCTGCGGCAACTATGTATATACTCGTAATTGCAACTGCTTCTAGGGGGCATTGAGGCCGTGAACGATATCGCCTATACTTACCAAAAGGCCTCACAAACTGGGATTTTACTTGGCTAAGCACCGGCCTAGGGCGTACTATGCCCTTTCTTAGGCGCGGTGCCGGCTACGGTCCAAAAGTGGAAAACTGAGGGTCTCGCCGCACTGCGAGACCCTCTAGATTTTCCTCGGGAGGACCGGACGATGGAAAGAAGTATTGCACAAGTCCCAAGCCACGCGGCTGCAGTGGGCTTTTTCGATAAG
>DUSU01000008.1 GCA_012842425.1 Candidatus Fermentithermobacillaceae bacterium
GTGACCGGGCTCGGCTCTGAGAGTTTCGGTCTGAGCATAGATGGGCAGCCGCTGTCCGGCGAGCTCACAGTTATAGAGGACGGTGCGGGCCGCTATGTCCTGACCTTCCCGCTGAGTGGGCTTTCTGAGGCCGTACATTACGCGGACCTCAGCTGTCAGGATAACCGGGGATATGTGAAGACCGTCACCGTGCAGTTTGTGGTTGCGAGTGATACCGCTCCGCCGATTGTTGTTGAAACGTTCCCGGAGAACGGAGCAGCCGGATTCGATACCCGAATGGCCATAGCGGTCGCCTTCAGCGAGGATGTGGTGGAAGGGCCCCATCTCGGAGACGCCACAATTGTAGGCGGAGGAGCGGGCGTGCCTTTCGATTACGCCATAGTCGGGA
This sequence comes from Candidatus Fermentithermobacillaceae bacterium, assembly GCA_012842425.1. Lineage (GTDB taxonomy): Bacteria > Bacillota > Sulfobacillia > Fermentithermobacillales > Fermentithermobacillaceae > UBA3951. The sequence goes on from DUSU01000008.1 coordinate 389, forward strand.
ACACCTTGGTCCTGATCCCACAGGGCGAACTGGCGAAGGCAACGGTGTACAGAGTGACCGTACCTGCCGGTGCCGTGCAGGACCAGTCCGGGAATGGGCTGCTTGACGACTATACCTTCGAGTTCCTAACGTGGTTTGAGCCGGATACTACGCCGCCTGTCCTCGTGTCCTCCGAGCCGGTAGAAGGAGCCACCGGCAAACCGGCCACTGCCCGGGTGTGGTTTGCCTTCAGTGAAACCGTCAAGCTGGTGGACCCCGACGGTGTGACGTGGGTCACCGGAGACGGAGTTGAGATCGAGTTCAACGTCATCGTAAACGGAAGGAACTTGATTCTCGTCCCGATCCATAACGTGCCTTACGGCGTGACGACCACCGTCACCATATTGAGGGAGGCGCTCACCGACCAGTCCGGCAACTGCCTTGAATCTGATCTGACTCTGACCTACACAGTTGAGACCGGCCCTGATGCGGGTGCGCCCGAGGTAGTACAGGTAATCCCGCATAACGGATGTATGGGTGTGCTTACAAGCACTCTGGTCACTGTACGTTTCGGGGAACCCGTGATCGCAGGCGATAACATCGACCTCATATCGTGGCGTGACGAACATGGCCAGGACGTGGCCTTCAGCGCGGACGTCAAGAGGGATACTTTGACCTTGACTCCGGCCGAGCCGCTGGCGCTCGGGACCACGTATACCGTCACGATCCCCGCCGGGGCCGTGACGGATCTGGCCGGAAACGAACTTGCCCACGGAATAGAGTTCAGTTTCACCACCGGGTTCGCTGCAGACACCGTTCCTCCCAGAGTGGAGGAGACCGTCCCGGCCAACGAAGGCAAGGGTGTTCTGCCGGACGCTAGGGTGTACATCTACTTTGACGAAGCAATTCGGGCGTCCCAGGGCTTTGGTGGAATATCCTTGAGCGCCGGTGAAAGCGCGGTCAGTTTTGCTGCCGAGGTTTCTGGCAGGACCGTGATACTGACTCCGTTGGAGCCACTGGACTACAACACCGAGTATGCCGTGGCCATTCCCGCAGGTGCGGTACAAGACCTCGAGGGGAATCCGCTGGCGGAAGGCTGCGTGTTTACCTTCACGACCGGTCATACGCCTGACACGACCGGGCCGAGCGCGACCCGGTTTGAGCCCGGTGAGGATGACGCGCCGGTGGATGCCGTGATTAAGGTCCATTTCAGCGAGTTCATCAAACCTGGGTTGGCCTTCGGCGGCATCACGGTGTCAGGTGGTGCGGCGGGCGCCATCTCATGCGCAGCTGAGATCGACGGCCAGATCCTTACCTTGACGCCGCCCATGCTGGAGTTCTCCACGATCTATACCGTGTTCATCCCAGCCGGAGCCGTGACCGACATCGCCGGTAACAGCTGCGCCGTAACTTACCGGTTCACGACGGTTGAGTCTCCGGCGGTGCCCGTCATCATCATGACGGCCGGCGAGGCGACGGTTGTGGACGGCAAGGTCACTTTAGGCATAACCACCACGAACACCGGCGCGGCGTACGGTAACGCCCGGTACGGCGTGAGAGTCAACGTCAGCGGTGTTGAGGGCGACTCGATCTCCGTCTCCTACGGCGAAGGGCTAACCTTCAGCCTGAGCCGGGTGGGAGATACCGATGGCTTCGTTGGGTACTTCGGGCCTCCGGAAGGCTTCACGATAACGGAAGGATGGAACGTCACCACGGTGTTTACGGCTGACTTCGGCACCTCCACTGCTGAGAGAACCGTCACGGTGGATGCTTGGGTCGGTCAGGCGCCGGAACCGGCGATGGAAGAGGCACTGGCCGTGATGGACCGGGTGACGATCACCATCCCGGCCGAGATAATCCCGCCGCTCACGGTGAGCGTGATTCCCGCAGGAGGCACCTACAACAGCGCCCAGACCGTAACGCTGACGGCCTCTGACCCGAGTGCGGAGATCTTCTACACAACGGATGGAAGCGATCCGGACGAAAACGGCACGAAGTACGTGGCGCCGATTGTAATCAGTGAGACCACCACCTTGAAGTTCAGAGCCAGGGATGGCAGCGGTAGATGGTCGGAGGTCTACACCGTTCTCTACACGATCACCACGACCACGCCCGGAGGCGGGACGGGAGGAGGACCCGGGGGCGGCACGGGTGGAGGACCTGGAGGCGGAATAGTGGTGCCAGACCCGGAGACCCCGGGTGGGCCTGTGGAGCCGGTTCCCGTGTTCCCCGATATCGTGGGGCATTGGGCGCAGAAGGAAATCGAGCATCTGGCGTCCTTGGGCATCGTAAACGGGTACCCCGGAGGCCTGTTTGAGCCCGACAAAGAGATCACGCGGGCAGAGTTCGCGAGGATGTTCGCGCTAGGGGTCGGCTTCCCAACCGGCACCAGCACGCGGCAGTACTCAGACATAGCCGGCCATTGGGCGGAGGAGTTCATCCTCACGGCCGACTGGCTTGGGTATCCTGACGGGACGTTCCGTCCGGACAGCCTCATCAGTCGTCAGGAGCTGGCAATGGTGATTGCGCGTCGAATGGAGCCCGCGACTGGCACGCTGGACTTTGCAGACGCCGACACGATCGCCGAGTGGGCGCGGCCGTCGGTTACAACCCTGGTGATGAACGATATCATCCATGGCTATCCCGATGGTACCTACAGGCCGCTAAGCAACGTCACACGTGCCGAGGCATCCGTGTTGATCTACCGGCTTATAGAGTGGCTCTCGAGGTGAGAGGCGCAGGTCGCTAAGCCGACCTAAGGGTTCTGACCGGCAGAAAGGGACTGGGGCACTCCTGATTGTGGTCTGCGAGAGGCGGACACGAAAGGAGTGCCCTGTCTTCTCAAAGGGTTTGCGTGCTTCCTGGTTTCCATGGCGTGCATCCCTTGAGGGCTCGATTTGGCCATCCCGGCGCGAGCAGATGACTGCCCAAAGATGGTTCCTACGGAAGGGAATCTTTGTCAACTTGCCGAACTGAAATGCGAGCAGCCCTTAGTCTCGCTTGGTGCTTTGTCCGAACGCTTGCCAACCTCGTCGACCCTTCCTACATCGCATCACATGGAGAAGGAAAGGAGTTGATCGGTCGGTGAACCAGGGAGCCGAAAACCTACAGGAGCCTGTTAAGCCTGATACTTCCGAGTCTCGCATCGGATTTGGGTTCTTCTCGCTCTTGATTGGCCAGACGGTTTCGATGATCGGCAGCCAGTTCGGCGGGATGGCCCTATCCATCTTGATCTTGGAGAAAACCGGTTCTGCTACAGCGATGTCTCTCAACGTGATCCTGAGCATGCTCCCAATGCTGCTGCTCGGACCGGCGGCAGGCGTGTTCTTAGACCGGGTGAACCGGAAAAGAGTCCTTGTTATATCAGACCTGGCTCAGGGAGTATTGACGCTCGGTGTCGGGTGGCTCATACACACCGGAAGATTCACTATCTACCATGCGTATGCTTGGAGTATCGTCATATCGTTAATCAGGGTGCTATACGACCCCGGCACGATGGCCATTATTCCCGCGCTTGTCCCTTCCCGCGAGCTGCAGAGAGCAAATGCTCTCCAAGCGCTAAGCAGGAACGCGGCCATGGTTGTAGCGCCTGCCCTGGCGGGCATTGCGATCGCGGCCTTCGGTCCGTGGTTTGCGCTGGCAACAAACGCGGCGTCGTTCTGGTTTGCGGCCGTATGCATCTCAATCGCTCGTACTAGGTACGAAGAACGGCTCGTGAAGTCCGGACGGCCGAAGTTCTCTGAGATCAAAGAAGGCTTCGAGTTTTTCAGGCGCTCTCAGTTGGCGTTCACACTGCTCATGATCACTATTGTGGTGAACGCTTGCTCGCAGCCCGCCGGAATTGCCCTGCAAGTCCACGTCTTGCAGACTTTCAAGGGAGACTCTGCTGTCCTTGGTTTGGCCCGCAGTATGTGGGCGGGAGCCTCAATCCTGGCCTCCTTTATCATCGCCTCGTGGGGCAAGCGGCTCCGCGTGGGGCAGATGCTTCTCCTGGGCATCGCCGGGAGCGGGTTGTCGTTCATCCTTGTAGCGCTTCTTCCGTGGCTCGGCGCAATCCCTCTGGCTTACGCTGTAGGGGGACTCATGAGTCCGGCGCTGCAGGTTCCCATGCAGACCCTGTATCAGGACATAACGCCTGTCGACGTGAGAGGTCGGGTGTTTGCCCTCCGAGTGTCTCTTTCGCAGGTATTGTCGCCCTTGTCGTTCGCGGTTTCAGGTGTCCTCCTGGATGCCCTCGGGAGTAGGGTGGTCTTCGCCGGCCTTGGAGTGGTGCTCCTAGCGGCAAGCATTGCCGTCAAGGCCCTCGGCAGGCTGGAGGACGTGTGACCGAGACGTCTTGCCTCGATCCCGGGTGGTTGGCTTTCTTTGCCGGCTCTTGGTTGCTAGGAGTCTTTGGAATCAGTTAGATCCCTTGGCTGCTCGACCGGCTCCGGTACATACTCCAATATGTCGCCGGGTTGGCATTTGAGCTCTCTGCAGATTGCCTCCAGCGTCGAGAATCTCACGGCCCGGGCTTTTCCGGTCTTAAGGATGGACAGGTTGGCAAGCGTAATGCCGACTCTCTCGGCAAGCTCCGTGAGCGTGATCTTTTGTTCAACCATTACCCGGTTGAGGCGTACGATGATTGGCATATGTTCACCCCTAGACTGTTAGGTCCGCTTCTTCTTGGAGCCGGATGCCGTACCGGAAGATCTCAGCCAAGATCAAGATAAGAAAGCCGTAGAAAGCGGTGTTCATTTCGTTAAATGCCGGCTGTACCGTCAAGCTTAATTCTTTCAAGCGGACAACGTCTACTACAACTTGGCTCAGGATCATCGCGCGACCAAAGCGAAGGCATGCTGAACCGATAACCGTCAGTCCTAGAATCCGAATGCGGACCGCGTTTTCGATCACGAAAGGTGTTTTCCTGGCCACGTTCTCGAGGATTTTCTTCAGTTGATAGACCGCGATGATAATAGCAGGTGCTTCGACTACAGCAAGGCTGTAGACGGCGCGCGCAAGAGTCACTCTAGCGCTAGCCTCAACTGCTCCTTCGGGCATATGTCCAAGCAGCCTTGCTCCGTAGAAATCCAGATATACGCTAACTCGCGTCGGCAGTGGCAGCCGTCCGGGGGCGAAAATTAGTACGAGTAGCACTAAGAGCATGACTGGTGCTCCAATGACCGCTATCCACCACCAAAGGTTGACCCACTTGTTCATCCTGGTAAGCATCCGGTTCTCATGTGGACTCAAGAGTGTTCCCTCCTAAGTAAAGCCATCCTCAGGAAACACTGTACTTCGGCCGGATAGGAGGCACGGTGCCTCCCTTGGTCTGGTTGCCGGTGTCTCTAACTGTATACTAGTCGGGTGCATATCGTTTGTCAATGAATCTTTTTCGAAAAAGGATATGTACCAAGCCTGTGTGTCGGCGGACTGCCCATGTGTAAACGACTGCGTGGGTCGGGGTCCGTTCTGACTCGTTACCGGGGTGTATGGAATAGCGCGGCAGGGATCGCGCGGCCCCGAGTTGAAGCATGCGGCATCGCCAGAGCGAACAAGGAAGGGAAAGCCCATGATGCACCCGCTTAGCGAAGTTGACGCCGGGCAGGCCACACGGCTCATACGGCAGTTTTTCGAATACCATTCGAGGTGCGTTTCTGATCCTCGCTATGTTCCTGACTCTGAGGCGGCGACTTACCGGGAGGAGTGGCTGTCCGAGGGATTGACGTTCGGATATGAAGTTGATGGCGATCTACTCGGGCTGATCCGGTTCAGGGAAGACCGGGGGACGTACTGGATCGAGGACCTGATCGTGGATGAAGCAAAGCGCGGGTCCGGCATCGGAGGCGCCATGCTTGAGTGGGCGGAAGAATGGGTCAAGGCGAGGGGAGCCCGTTCTCTGTTCCTTGATGTGGTCCCGGCGAACCTCCCCGCCCTTGACTTCTTCGTGGAGCGAGGGTATGACCTCCTGAACACAATTGAGCTCCGCAAGAACTTCTACGAAACCCCTCCCAAAGCCGAAGTCTCTTTCATGGGCAGGCGGCTCAAAGTACACAGTTGGCCGGCCGACAGACCGCTGCCGGGGTCCCGGGAACGGATTAACTAAGACGGACGGCAAACAAACTGAGCATGCGTGTGCCTGACGCGGGAGTTCTCGCTTCTCTTCCGGAGGGTGTCGTGTCGCGGGCCATCAAATGCTCAAGAGAAGTCAAGAACGGCCGGGGCGGTCCCGGGTATTCTTCTAGCGCAAAGTGAGGTGACACCGTGCGCGAACAAGGCGGAGCGGTGCGTGAACAGGTCGAAGCCGCGCGTGAACAAGCCGAGGTCGAAATCGCGCGTGAACAGGCCGAGGCGACGCGTGAACAGGTCGAAGCCGCGCGTGAACACGCTGAAGCCGTGCAGCGGATGCAGACTTACATCGAAGCACACCTTCGCTCGGAAATGACTCTTGAAGACTTGGCGAGAGCGGCGGGCTACTCTCCGGAACACGCCTGCAGACTGTTCAAGCGGCTTGTCGGTCTGAGTCCGTTCGAGTACGTCCGCGCCAGGAGGCTGTCCCGGGCGGTCCTTGAGCTGCGTGACGCGAGGAAGCGGGTCTTGGACGTAGCGCTTGAGTACGCTTTCGGGTCGCACGAAGGGTTTACCCGAGCTTTCTCAAGCCAGTTCGGGATATCTCCGAGTCGCTACCGCCGAACGACTCCGCCACTTCCGTTGTTTCAGCCGCGTAGTGCCTACCTCACCTACCTTCGCGAGAAGAAAGGAGATGAGCCTGTGGACAACATCCAGACGGTTTTCACTCAGGTGATCAACAGACCGGCCCGCAAGTTCATACTAAAGCGTGGGCGTGAAGCCCAGTACTACTTCGAGTATTGCGAAGAAGTCGGCTGCGACGTATGGGGAGTACTGGAAAGCATCAAAGGCGCGCTTTACGAGCCCATAGGCGCGTGGCTCCCCGAGAAGCTCCGAAAACCGGGGACCTCGCGGTATGTCCAGGGAGTCGAGGTCCCCCTGGACTACTCCGGACCCATCCCCGAAGGGATGGAGATCATCGAGTTGGAGCCGTGCCAGGTGATGGTCTTCCAGGGCCCGCCTTACCCCGAAGAGAAGATGGGAGAAGCGATTAGCGCTATGTGGAAAGCGATTGACAGCTTTAACCCCACTCTCTACGGGTGGCAGTGGGCCGACGAGGACGCGCCGCGCTACCAGCTGGCCCCTATCGGAGAGAGAGGATACATCGAGGCCCGCCCAGTGAAACCGTTGCGGAAATAGCGGGCAGCGTCAATTTGTTCCACTAGGTAAGTCGTTCGCGCACTCCACCCGTCTTGCCGGGGATGGGGTGCTTCTCTGTGTACGCCGAGTTGACTGCGGGGTTCTTCATCAGGACCGCGTCATGCTCATAGGTCTTCACTGAGTTCTTGCCCCAGCATGTAATCTATGATGGCCTCGATGTGGATCTGGGTCGTGTCCAACAGGAGGACATCGAGGTCGCCTTCTTCTATTATTAGCGGCAGCTCGGTGCACCCGAGGACTAGGGCATCGGCTTTCGTCTCCCGGATCACGCGGTTCGCGATGCTCAGCACCAAGCGCTTCTCCTCGGGGAGGACAATGCCTTCTTGGAGGTTCGGGAAGATGACCCCGTGGATGGCCTTCTGCTCCCCGAGCGTTGGGACAAAAGCCTCTATGTCGTACTTGGCGAATGCCTGCGTGTACATCCCGCTGCTCATCGTAAACCCCGTGCCGAAGACGACCACTCGCTTGCATCCCCTGGCTTTGGCATACTTGCAGGTCTCCTCAACAATGCCGATGATGGGCAAGGGAGACCGCTCCCGGACCCGGTCGAAGACGATGTGCGCCGTGTTGGCCGCCATCGCCCCAAAATCGGCCCCTGCAGCCGCCAGTCTCTCAAGCGAGGATACCAGGCGGTCGGTAAAGGGATCCCAGTCTTTGGTGTCCGCTAGATGGTACATTTCATCCAGGTCCAAACTGTCTATGACCATGAGAGGGTAGCCGGCGCCTCGGGTCCGCGACCGGAATCCGGAGATGATCCCCTTGTAGTAGTCCAACGTTGATTCAGGTCCAATCCCGCCAACGAGCCCCAGTTTCTTCACAGCGAGTGCCTCCGTTCATCATCGTTACCCGATCGTTGCTCGGTGTCGCCACACTTGATCGTTGTTCGGTGTCGCAACTGCGAAAGCCAAAGGGCGGCTAAGCCGCCAGGATACCCGACAACCTGCGATGCCACCTATCGAGTTCTCGCAAGGTATTCGAGATCCTCCCGTTTGACTGACGACCAGCATCAGAGCTCCAATAGGCGCAAGGCGGGGAGCGACGTGTGGGCTATTCCCGATCCCAATCCTGGTTGCGGGCCACTTCCCTCGCGATGTCCTCGAGGGTTAGGATCACGGGACCTTTCGGATCGAATACCCTGCGTGGAACGTCGTCGGGGATTACCTCAAGGATTCCTTCGAGCGTGAGTATCCGATTGTGAACCACCGAAAGCCTTATGTTGTTCTCCTTGCTAAGCTGGATTTTCCGGAGATCCCTCTTGTGCCTCTCAACGAAGGCCCTGTCGCCCTGGTACCTTTGAGTGGGACCGAAGTGTTGGTCGCCGTGATACTCTATAGCCCAGAGGTACCTCGGCACATAGATGTCGTACTCTAGGTTCTGACCCGTCTCACTGTTGCGGAGAAAGTCCGGGCGAGCGTGCCGGATGAGCCGGACTTCAGGGGCGACGATCCACTCAATGAACAGCGCGGTTGTCTCTTCGCCTTTGTAAGGTGCAAGGCTGACCTTAAGCCGGATTTGGTCGGCGATTATGGTCTCAACATCCCGGGGGACAACAGCAACCGGCTTTAGCTTGGTGCCATCCTTGATGAGATCCATCCAGCCCAGGTGCTGGAGACTACGCAGATGTTTAGCCAAGTGCCTCGGCGTGAGGTCTGTGTGCCTTGCGAGAGCCTCAACGCTAGGATACTGCTTGTACATAGTCACCACGTAGATGGCTTTTTCGGCAAGCGAGAGATTTGGGCTGTCTGCAAGGCTCTCGATGATGAGCGTGTTTATGATGATCCTCGCCTCCCAGGTCGGATAACGCCACCGGAGATAGCCAAATTCTACCAAATATCCCATCGGACGACAAGTATACTGTGCGTAGAGAGGCATCCCAATTCGGTAGGTGGAGAAGAATCAGGGATCTTGGCGAAGTGAGTACGTTGAAAGCTGACTCCGGTCGTTGGCGGGAGGATGGTTACCCGGCCGAATCACCGCCGGGATGTCGTCGGGCGGTCCGGTTCATGTACAAAAGGTAACCTTTCGGCCCAAGTCATGTACAAAATGTAATGCTTCGGCCCGACTTATGTACAAAAAGTAACCCTTCGGCCCAAGTCATGTACAAAAGGTAAGCCTTCGGCTCAACTCATGTACAAAAAGTAACCCTTCGGCCCGGCTCATGTACAAAAAGTAACCGTTCAGCTCAACTCATGTACAAAAGGTAACGCTTCGGCCGAACTCATGTACAAAAAGTAACCGTCCGACGTCGCCTGGCCTACGAAGAGGAGAGACTGTCCGGATCTGCAACATGAGAACAAGGCGGGATAGGAAGACCCGCCCGGTGGTCGGCACACAGCATTCCGGCCGCCCGCCGGACCGATGTTACCGTGGCCCGTGGTAGGGTCACTTCTGTGTGACCAACAAGTAGAACAGCACGCTTCCGGCGATCGGTCTTTCTGCGAGTGGCTCGGAGAGGTCGCCCCACAGGCTGGTGATCACCAGCTTGACCCGGAGGTTATCGGTTTCTTCCGTAATGACCATGTCTTCCGGCGAGAACTCAATATCGACGGCATCCCCATACTTCGCCGAAAGGTCCCGGATATGTTCAAAGAGCGGTTTTTGCCACAGGGTCGAACCATCGATGTTCACCTGGATTTCCCAAGTCTCACTGTTGTACAGCGCTTCGAATGGTCCTTGGCTCAGCGAAACAGCGGGACCCCTCGAGAACTCCGATGTGAAGTCAAAGAGCTTGTCATACCCGCTTATATCCAGTACCTGGCCTTCTGAATGATACCGGACGTACTTGTGTACCTTGGGGAATCCCGGCTCGTAGTACTGGAAGCCGAACACTTTCTCAAACTCGTCGAAGCGGAAGCCTGAGGGGAGAAGACGGACATCCTCAAGGCTGTGGTTTCTGGAGAAGTAGAAGAGGATCTCGGCAAACTCGCGGCGGTCCTCGGCGGGTACCGGCTGACTTGGGTGGACTATGGATCCTTCCTGAAGCATGCCGTACTTGGTGAGGAGCGCCTCAAAGCGCCGGTTCTGGCTCCATTTGGATACCGAGAAACTGCTCCAGGGACCGAGGACCGCCAGGGCAGCAACGACCGCCAGAGAAATGGGGAGGACCAGGCTCTTTCTAGGTCTTGCCAGGATGAGGTAGATCATGGCCCCCAGCACCCATGCGCCGAAGACCATTACGTAATAGCGGTTTTCGGTGATACCGTAGTGCCTGACCCTTATCCCCACGGATGCGAACATCATCAGCGTCAGAGGGATGACGGCTTTCGGGAAGTAGGCGGAGAAAACATGGCCCCACTTGTTGTCGATTGCGACCGGCCAGGTGAAGTACAGTATCGCGGCTCCGACCATCGAATACCAGAGCACAAGGTGAGCGACCAGACCGACGGGCCACTCCCTGGTCATCAGGATCTTCGCGAAGTAGACGTACAGGACGAGCGTGTAGGCGGAGAGCAGCGGAGTGACGACGAACAATACCAGGTTTCTTAGGACCTTCGGGTAATCTGCCGTATCGCCTCTTAGCGTCCCTCTCGGTATTCCGGCCATGAACAGGAAAGGAGCCAGTGTTACGGCCATCGCGAGGAATATGCGGATGTAGGCCCGGTACGTGATGTCCAGCGAAAACAGCGACGACACAGTAAGGGTGATGGCGGACAGGCCAAAGAACATGATAGCCGCGAACAGAGCCGAGACCACGGCGTGAGAGAAGATCCTGACCACGTACATCTCAAGGCTGCCCTCACGTCGCAGGTGCGGGATGATGAAGCAGGCAAGTGAGAGCACTAGACAAATGACCAGGTGCCGGCTCATGGACACGACGCCCAGATTGCGGAGCATCAGGTAAGTGGCCGCGATGATGAGACCGGAGACAGGAAGTGCGATTAGGTTGGCGGTAAGCTCAGAACCTGCGCGGGTAGTTTCCCCGGCACCGGATGAGACTTCGCTTTCCGGCTCAGGGTAGACGTAACGACGCTCCCGGTAGAGGATAGCGCACCAGGCTGCGAGGATACCTGTGACGAGCGCCAGAGACACCTTCAGCAAGTCTTCGTTATTGCGTAGATCCCTTGTGAGCGCACTCGACAGCGTGAGGGTCAGAGCCACGCAGAGTACAACAGGGACCCAGAACCTCCGAAAGGTGGGTATTGCGGTCTCCAGCATTCTTGTCGCCAATGTCCTCAGGTTCATGGTGCGTCCTCCTCAAGTGCTGAGTCCGGAGAAGTCGGTGGCTGAGTCTGTTCCTAACCCATGCCCCCGGTTTTCTTCCTGTAATTAGCCATCGCGATGTTGTGAGCGATAACGCCGCCAAGGAGTCCGAGGGCCGGGCCATATTGAACCTTGTTGAAGATGACCCCCAAGAGCATCCCGATGACCAATCCCATTGCTATATAACTGCCTAACTCAGGCGCGCGCGGTTCCTTCTCCACGGTTCTCCCTCCCTTAACGTATGTGGCTATTTGAAAGTTCCATGAGAAGGCGCGTTCCCCTCTACGGAAGATGTCTGGGTGAAGTGGGGAGAATTGGTGTCTCGCGGAAGCTAACAGCCGGCCGCGGAAGAACCTCACCGTGCCCGGAGCCTGCGCTTGGACAAGACTAGGGCAGGGTCGGGTTGCGGGTTCGGGTTGCGGGCTCAAGTCCGGCCTCAGGTTGCCGCCAGACCGGGCGAGACACTTGGGCTCCACTTAGCTGTGAACCAGGTAGCCCGACGGCTACTCCGACTTCGAATCGCTGGCTCCTGTGCTTACAGGCAATACGTACGTGCGTACGGTCCGTTCACCGACCCTCTCCGGGTTCAGATTTCCGTCATCGCCTTCACGGATAGTGACCGTGTCGCTCCTGCCGTCTGATACAAAGCGTGCGTCCGGGTACTTCTGGAACTCTCCCAGCCACTTGTCCAGCTCTTCCTGGGAACCGCGGATCCTCGGGACCGCCAGAGGGTTGAACTTCTTGGAGAAAGGGGAGGGGGCGGGCTCGGCGCCTACCAGCAATATACCCTTATTCTCGTATTCGCGCCCGTCCCAAGTGCCCGTCAGGAGGTTTTCTGTCGACTTGGGATACCCTCCGTAGGGAAGTGCCAGAGATACGGTGTCATAGCCGCATTTGTCTTTCACTTCGTTGGCGAGACGGCCGATCTCCTTAGCTACAACTTCGGGCGATACGTATGCCAGGTTTTCGTGAGTCATGGTGTGGTTGCCTATCTCCATACCGTTCTCAATCAGAAATCTGAACTTCTCTTCGACCTGCGATGCTCCAAACGGGCTTGAGTACACGAAAAACGTTGCCGCGTTCCCAAAGTCCGGGTGAGACCGCGAGAACTCAAGCAGGATTCCCACGGCGCAATCGGGGTCCGGGATGGGCCCTTCATCGCTCTCGATCATGCTGAATTGCCCCCGAGTCCCATCGTCGAACGTCAAGACAAGGGGCGCCCTTCCTGCAGGCACGTTCATGTTGCCGTTGAGGTAGTCGCTCAAAAGCACAAGACTGTACCCAAGGTTATAGAACCGCTCCAGGTCACTCCTGAAGTTTGACCTCGACCGTACCCACTCGGCTTCGTAGTCCTGGATATCGTGGTACATGATGATGGGGACTTTGCCCAGTTCGTTTACCCTGAGGCGAGCGAGTTCAGCGTCATCCAACGGCGCTTCAGGTTCACCGTCAGGCCTATCGGAGGAATCTCCCGGCTGGTCACCACCAGGTTGGACACCGGGTCCGGCCGCGCCGGGGCTATCACCGAGGCCGCCGGCGGGGTCCTTGCCGGGCTCACTGCCAGGGTTGTCACCTAGGTCGCTGCCCGGACCATTGCCGGGAACCCTGGCTTCCAAGCGTCCCCTTATCCCCGAGAAGAGCGCACGGGCATACCCGCTTGAGTACAGGGCGAGGGCCCCCAAGACGGTGACCAGGCAGAGCCCGGTCAATACCCGCAGCGAACGTTTACGCCGCCCGGCGGCCTTCATCTTTCTCTCTCGGCGGTGACGGTCCATATTATCCGGTTGCCCCTCTCGTGTGCCGGGACCCATTCGCAGATGGCGGTCCTCTATCCATATGACGCACATCCTGGGCAAATGTTCCTAAGATAAATGCTCGTAGGCGATTGAGTCCCGGGCTTGTAAGGGGCTCACATGAAAGGACAACTAACACAACGCGCAGAATCCCCGACCGGGGTGGTGGTTCGATGAACGACTCAGGGACGAACCCTTTTGACACGCTTCGAAAGCACCGCTTTCCTCAGTTCGTCCAAGCGGTTTTCGTGGACCGGGACGGGACCCTGGGAGGAACGGGCGAGTTCATCCATCCCAGGGAGTTCGAGGTTTACCCCTATACTCGCGAGGCTCTCAGGCTCCTCAAGAACGAAGGTTTCCTTGTGTTCGCCCTCACCAACCAGTACCGAATAGCGAGGGGCGAGGCTGCCGTGGAGGACTTCCTCCGAGAGTTCGAGGCCCTCGGGCTGGACGGGGCCTACATCTGCCCCCACGACGCCAATACTGTGTGCGAATGCAAGAAGCCGGCACCCGGCATGCTGTTGCGCGCGGCCGCAGAGCACGGCTTGGACCTATCTCGATGTGTCGTGATCGGCGACACCGGGTCGACGGACATGCTCGCAGCACATGCGGCCGGGGCGACTAAAGTACTGGTAAGGACGGGGTGGGGTGAGGGGTCTCTCGGCGAATACCGCGGCTTGTGGGCCCACGTGGAGCCGGACTATGTTGCTGCCGACCTACTGGACGCAGCCAGATGGGTTGTCGGGCTCTCCCGGTTCAGAGGCATCTGGCTGGGCTTTATCGATACGTTGAAAC
>DUSU01000063.1 GCA_012842425.1 Candidatus Fermentithermobacillaceae bacterium
CCGGCCACGACGTCCTCACCCTGGGCGTTCACCAGGTACTCGCCGTAGAGCTCGTTCTCGCCGGTTGACGGGTTACGGGTGAACATGACACCGGTACCGGAGTCAAAGCCCATATTCCCGAACACCATCATCTGAACGTTTACCGCCGTACCCAGGTCGTCGGGGATCTTGTTGATCTTCCGGTAGACGATGGCACGCTCGTTGTTCCAGGACTTGAACACGGCTTCGACGGCCATCCGGAGCTGCTCCATGGGTTCGTCGGGGAACTCGATGCCGGCCTTCTCCTTGACAACCTCGCGGTACCCGGCAATGACCTTCTTGAGGCCCTCTACCGAGATCTCGTAATCATACTTAACCTTTTCGGCTTCTCGCTGCTTGACGAGTATGTGCTCAAACTCGTCATGGTCTACTCCCAAAACGACGTCGCCGAACATCTGCATGAACCTTCTGTGGCAGTCCAGCGCGAACCTCATGTCGTTCGTCTGCGTGTAGAGGCCCTGTACGCTGTCCTCGTTGAGACCGAGGTTCAAAATGGTGTCCATCATACCCGGCATGCTGATTGCGGCACCCGAGCGGACGGAGACCAGAAGAGGATTGGTCTTGCCGCCAAACTTCTTGCCGGTGGTCTCTTCAAGGCCCTTTACGTGTTCCTCGACTTGCTCCCACAGCCCCTCAGGCAGCTTCTTTCCCTGCTTGTAGTACTCAATGCAGGCCTCTGTGGAAATCGTGAATCCCGGCGGAACAGGAAGGCCTATGCGGGTCATCTCAGCGAGTCCCGCGCCCTTTCCGCCGAGGATAGGACGCATGCTCTCTCCGCCTTCCTTGAACCAGTAAACGAACTTCTGTGCCACTATAACGCCCCCTATATTCCGGTTTTCATAAACCGACGCCGCCCGGAAACCCGGCGGCGGATCGTCCTTTGTGCCCAGGCTATTTTACCCGCTTGGGACAAGCGATTTCAACAATGAGAAATCGGCGTAACCTATCCAGAAATCGGCCACCGAGCCCAAGAGGGCCAGGCGGTTTTCTCTGACAGGCATATCGTCTGTCATGATGAGCACTTCGTCCAGGCACCTGTCTATGTGCGGCTTTAGTTCCACAAGGAGCCTCAGGTAGCCTGCGTAGTCGCCGGACTCAAAGGCCTTCTCAAGATGCTCCTTCCTCACCTTCACGGCCTCATACAGGCGGGCTTCGGCCTCATCCTTGAGAAGCGCCTCGCCCACCTCTCTCGAGGCGGCGCTCTTCCCCAATACCCCGACCCTGCGCCAGCCGGTAACGAGGTCGGCCAATTCCACGGTCCCCACCAGATCCGCAAGGGCCCTTGCCATACCCTCTGCCCGGGCAAGCCTCGTCTCGTTACCCGACAAGACGGCCCTCACGACCTCAACAGGGATCCCCTGCTCAAGGAGGACCGTCTCCAGGCGGGCTTTGAGGAAAGCCGCCATCCGCGATTTAGCCTCGGGAGACGGGTCGCTTACGACGCCGGAGGCCAGTTTGAGGGGAAGACCGGTCAGGTCCTCCATCGTAAGGTCGTAACCGTGGCCGGTAACAATGGCCACTACGCCCAGGGCGTTTCTCCTGAGGCCAAGGGGGTCTTGGGAACCGCTCACTTCAATGCCTAAAGCAAACGATACCGCGAGCGTGTCCAGCTTGTCAGATAGGGCAACGATTGACGGCGCGCCTTTTGCGGGGATCTTGTCTTTGGAGCCCCTGGGCATGTAGTGCTGGGCGATAGACCCCGCGACCAGGGGGTCTAGCCCTTCCATGCCCGCATACTGGCCCCCCATTATCCCCTCAAGCTCCGGGAACTCTCCGACCATCGCGGTAAGGAGGTCGGCTTTAGCGAGGAGCGCGGCCTCTTTCGCCGCTCTGGCCTCGGCTTCGGGAAGCCCGAGGACCCCCGCCAGGAACCCTGCGATCTCTTCCATCCTCCCTGCCTTGTCCTTCATACTGCCTGCGTTCTTTATGAAGCGGACGCCCTCAAGCTGCGGGAGGAGGTCGTACAGGGACACTTTGCGGTCCTGCTCGAAGAAGAAACTTGCGTCTTCGAGCCTGGCCCGAAGCACCCACTCGTTCCCCTTCCTGACCGTCTCGATACCGTTTTCAGGGTCGCCGTCGCGCACACCGATGAAGGCGGGACGCAAGGCCCCGTCGTCCCCCACGATGGGGAAATACCTCTGGTGATGTCGCATGGACGTTATGAGGACATCCTTCGGAAGCCCCAGGTATTTCGCGTCAAACCGTCCGACGAAAGGTGAGGGGTGCTCTGATATGGACGCGACTTCAGAGAGAAGTTCCTCGTCGACGACCGGCTTCCCGCCTTCTCTGGCAGCAAGTCGCCGGGCTTCCCCAAGTATCTTCTCAGTGCGCTTTTCGCCGTCCACTTCCACGAAGACGGACGAGAGCACCCGGAAGTACTCGCCGGCCGACGGCACGTAGGCTTCTTTGGGGTGGAGGGAACGGTGACCGTAGGTAACCCTGCCGGCAACCTTGCCTGCCACCTTGAGGGGGACCACTTCGGTTTCGTAGAGGCTCACCACCCACCGGATGGGCCTAAACCAACGCCAGTTCTCTTCTCCCCAGCGCATGGGATGCGGGCAATCGATCCCCATGACTACGCCGGGGATGATCTCGGGGAGCACGGACGTTACAGGCCTGCCTTTCTCATGCCTTTCGCCGTAAACGTACTCGCTCCCGGGTTCGCCCTCCAACGTCACCCGGGAAGGCTCAATCCCGAGGGATTTACAGAAGCCGAGGAGGGCTTTTGTCGGGTTTCCATCTGCATCGTAGGCGGCCTTTTTGGAAGGCCCCCTCACTCGCGACACCGCGTCTTCACTCATCTCCTCGAGTCCACGGACGTAAAGGACGAGCCTGCGCGGAGTCCCGTACGTCTCGATCTCCTCAAACCGCAGGCGGGCCGCTCGAAAAGCCTCGACTGCCCTGTGTTTCAGATCCTCTACCGCACCCGGTAGGTAGCGGGCCGGGATCTCGTCTGAACCGATTTCCAGGAGGTAATCACCGGTCACCTTTAGACACCTCCTTGGACTTCACATAAACTCTGGCGCAGTCTCTGGTCATGGCCCTGACTTTCAGTATGTAGTTCTGCCTTTCGGAGACCGAAAGCGCCCCTCTGGCATCCAGCAGGTTGAAGAGGTGAGAGCACTTGAGGGCGCAGTCGTAGGCGACCAGGAAGAGCCCTTCCTTGAGGAGCCGCTTGCACTCGGCTTCCCACTCGTCAAACTGTCTCCTGAGAAGGTCCGTATCGGCGTGGAGGAAGCCGTAGGCCGAAAACTGCTTTTCCTGCTCGAGATACACGTCCTTGTATGTCAGGCCGGGCGACACCTCAACTTCCCACATGCTGCCTTTTCCCTGAATGTAGGCCGCGAGTCGCTCCAAACCGTAGGTGATCTCGCACGATATGGGGTTTACCTGGATACCGCCTACCTCTTGGAAGTAGGTGAACTGGGTGATCTCGTTTCCATCAAGCCACACTTCCCAGCCCAGACCGTATGCGCCTAGAGTAGGCGACTCCCAGTTATCCTCGACGAAACGTATATCGTGGTCCTCGCGCCTCAGGCCCAGGCGCTCCAAGGACTCTATGTACATCTCCACAACCATGTCAGGCGGCGGCTTCAATATGACCTGGAACTGGAAGTAGTAACCCGCGCGGTAGGGATTGTCTCCGTAACGGGCATCCGTAGGCCTCCTGCAAGGCTCGACATATGCTATCTTCCAGGGTTCAGGGCCCAGGACCCTGAAGAAGGTAAACGGGTTAAAGGTACCGGCCCCTTTTTCCAAGTCGTAAGGCTCACCTATGGCGCAGCCTTTCTCAAACCAGAAGTCCTGCAGGGCCGACACGACTTCCCGAAAGTACAAGAACTTGCCCACTCCAAACGCTCCCTCCCACGCCTTTTAGGCCGGCAAGATTGGGCGTATCTTCTCTAAACAAGACGGCTACTCCTGCTCACTCCCCTAAGCGCCTTCGTCTTCTAGCCTTTCCACAAGGGACAGGGATTTAGGACGCTTTCCGAGGACATGAGCAACATACTCCCGCATCACCCGAGCTGCCTCATCCCTCACCTGGCCGCGCGCAACCACGTTGGGTCTGCCCTGCGAAGAAGCGATGAGCGAGAGAGTCTTGATGCTGCCCGGCGATAGCGGGATAAGATCGGCGGAATCCGCTTCGCCGGCATGGCATTCTTCGCACAACACGCCGCCCGCAGGGGCCGAGAAGTGTGCGGTGCCTACGGGCACTTTTCCGCATCTCAGGCAACTATCGAGGAGCGGCATGAACCCGGCGCTCCGGAGGAGCCTGAGCTCGGCCCACCTGGCAACCGTCCAGAGCTCCCGGGCCTCTTGGAGCGCATCCAAGATGGCGAGAAACAGGTGGTATACACCGGAGTTCCTCTCATGCTCAGGCATGAGGCCTGACACAATCTCGGCAAGGTAGTTGGCGTACACGACCTTCGCATAGTCCGAGACGATTCCCGGATGAGAATCCAGGAGCGAAACCTGGATCACCCTATCCAGAGATGACCCCCTGCCGTAGAGCTGGAAATCGGCCCGGCTAAACGGCTGGGTGACCGCTGCGAGGCGGCTGCTGGGTTTTCGGGCTCCCCGCACAACCGCCCTCACCAAGCCCTTCTGGAGAGTGAGCAGCGCGATTACTCTATCGTGTTCCCCGAGAACGGCCGAGGAAAGCACAATGCCTTCCGTCTGATACAGCACTACGCGCCCTCCTTGTCCCGGGCTTCCCGGCTGCCGGTCAGCCGCCCTTTGGGGAAACGAAACTCCACGAAAAAGAGCCCGACCAGCGAGGGGATCACCACGACGCACGTGTACACTATGAGCAGGGCCAGGCGTTCCCGGAGAAGGCTCCTTAGCCTCTCAGGGAACTCCGCCAAGGCCGGGAAAAACGCGACAACGCCGATGAAGGCGGCAAACACGGACGCAATAAGGACTCCTGCGGCAGCGACGTCTTTGACCAGTTTGGCGGCAGGATGGTACCGGGGCTCGAGGATATCGACCAGGGATTCGGTCAAGGTGTTGACCACTTCCGCGACGAGGACTCCCGCGATGGCAAGGACCACCATGAGGACCTCAAACCTCCCCACCCCCAGGAAAATGCAGGCGGCCCCGACCAAAGTAGCCACCGAGATATGGATGCGCATGTTCCTCTGAGTAAGGTAGACGTACGACAGGCCTTCCATCGCGTGGACAAAACTCATGACAACCGGCCGGAACGAAGGTCGGGCGGGTCTTAGCTCTTCTTGCTGAGATACACCCTTAGGATCTCGTCTTGGCGTTTCCACATTACCGCCTCTTTCGGAGCCGTGTCATGATCGTATCCCAAGAGGTGCAGTGTACCGTGTATGAGAAGAAACACTACCTCTTCCCGGAGAGTCCGACTTACGCTCTGCGCCTGCGCCGCGGCCGTATCAAGAGATACAACGATGTCGCCCAGGAGTTCGGGCATCCCTTCCGCCTCAAAGGCTTCCGGTTCTTCGCCTTCAGAGAGGGCGAATGACAAGACGTCTGTAGGACCGTCTATCCCCCTGTACTCTTTGTTGAGATGGGCGATGAACTCGTCCGAGGAAAAAACGACCGAAACCTCCCATTCGCCGCAGGCGCGGCCCTCATGCTCCAGGCACAGGGCAACGACATCTTCGGCAAGGCGGATGAGATCGGCCTGTTCTTCCGGGGAAAGATCGGCTTCCGTAGAAAACTGAACCTCGACCGGCACGTCCCGGGCCTCCGTCACACCTTACTTGGTCTTCTGCTCGGGATATTCTATCCTCGTATGGAACATGCCCGCAAGAACCTTGGTAAATGTCTCAGAGACAATGTCAAGTTCTTTGAGTGTAAGGTCGCAGCGGTCCAGCTGGTGGTCCATAAGGCGGTCGTTTATCATCTTGCGGACAAGCGACTCGATCCTTGCCGGCGTAGGTTTCGATAGCGAGCGAACAGCCGCCTCAACGCCGTCGGCGAGCATCACCACGGCGGTTTCCTTGGTACGCGGACGGGGTCCTTCGTACCTAAAGTCCCATTCCTCCGGCACCCTGGCGTCTTTGCCGCCCGAACCTTCCGCGGCCTTGTTGTAGAAGTAAGAGGCCAGCATCGTACCGTGATGCTCCGCTATGAAATCCTGTATCACTTGAGGCACCTTGTGTTCTTTCGCAAGCTCCAGGCCGTCCCGCACGTGAGACATAATGACCGTAGCCGACAGGGTCGGACTCATCTTGTCATGGGGGTTATCCATGCCCTGGATCTGGTTCTCGGTGAAGAAGTACGGGCGCTTTATCTTACCCACATCGTGATAGTAGGCTCCGACGCGGGCCAGCAGGCTGTCGGCGCCGATTGCCATGGCAGCTGCCTCCGCTAGGTTGGCCACCATTATGCTATGGTGGTACGTGCCCGGCGCCTCCAGAAGCAGGCGGTGGAGGAGCGGGTGCTCCGGGTTGGAGAGCTCGAGGAGCTTGATCGGGGTGATGATCCCGAAGGCCGCCTCGAAGAGCGGCAAGAGGCCGACCGCCAGAACGGCCGAGAACGGACCGTCGACCATAACCATGAGCATGTCGCGCCACGAGAGGACGTCATCCAGAGGCACCGTGCCCGTGAGTCCCAGACCGATGTAGATCGCGGTGTTCGTAAGGGCAACCACGAAACCGGCCCGTATTAGGTGCATCCTGTTCCAATCGGACCGGAGGACCAGGCTTGCGGTGAGCCCTCCCGAAAGGGCGAGGGCCATGAACCGGACGTCAAAGCCGGTGACCGTTCCGGTAACCAGGGTCATGCACGCACTAAACAGCACACCAAAGCGCCTGTCGAAGAGCGACGCTACCAAAAGCACGCCTGTTGCCGCAGGTATCAGAAATCCGGTGAACGCGGCCATTCCGCCGATGGTGACAACGCTCACCATCAAAACCGACGCCAAGACGGCCAACTTCTGCGACCCGAAAACCTCCGGGTGATGCGCTCGCAGGTATACGTAGATGACCCCGATTATCAGGGCGGACATGAGGCAAGCTCCCGCGACGGCCGCGAACCGGACTCTGGGCCCTACCATTCCCAGCTCCACCAAGAGGGCCATCTGCTGCTCCGTGACGATATCGCCTTCGCGGACTATGAACTGGCCCCGGCGTATCCTGACCGGCTCCACCGCATCCACGGCCTTGCGCCTTTCTCGCTCGGTGCTCTCCTCGTTCAGCACCCAGTTGGCTTTCAGGTTCTTATCGACAAAAGAGCCTAGGGCTTTGGCAACATGGGCCGGGATTTCGGAGGCGGAAGAAAGGTCAGAGACCATGTCGGCCTTCGCCGATAGTAGGTTCTCCGACTTAATGCCGGCCGACAAACCTGCCTCCAGCACCTCAAGGAGTTTGGCCACGCCGGTGTCGAGGAGCTCAGGCTGGGACGCGGCCAGAGCTATGATATCCGAGTCGGACATGGACGAACTCAGGAAGGGGCGTAGCGACCCGATAATCTCCTGAGTTGTCGGAGTCCCGGCCTGCAGCAGGGCAACGGCGTCGCGGAATGCGGCAACTTGCGTCTTGAGTTCTGCCAGGACCTTCGGGTCCTTCTCCCACTGCTCAGGTACATTGGCCGCCGCTTGCTGGCGAAGGGCCTCGGTGGCGATCACGTCGATGACTTCGCGGGGAGCCTTGATATCTACCGCGGATACATCGCCCACCTGGACTCGGACCGGCTGGGGCATGAGCGAGACGAAAAACGTCATGAACATAACGACAAAAGCGAGGGTGCCCCAGAGGATCTCCCGCCGGAAACCCGCGATCTCGCTCAGGACCTCCTGCAGCGACAACTTGTCCTTATTCTTAGCTCGAGCCTCTCTCTCCGGTTTCGCCACTATCTTTTCTGCTCCTCGCTCCAAGTCGATGCCTCGTACTTCTCGTAAGCCCTGATTATCCTCGACACGAGTTCATGACGCACCACGTCTCTGTCGGACAGGTACACTATGCTTATACCCGGTACATCCCTTAGTACGATCCTCACCTGCTCAAGTCCCGAGTAAGTGCCCTTCGGGAGGTCGATCTGGGTTATGTCGCCGGTCACCACTGCCTTTGAGTTAAGGCCCATCCTCGTAAGGAACATCTTCATTTGCTCCGGCGTTGTGTTCTGAGCCTCGTCGAGTATGACAAAGGCCGACTCGAGGGTCCTTCCCCTCATGTAGGCAAGCGGCGCTACCTCTATGAGCCCTTTCTCCATGTACTTCTGGAAAGTCTCAAGACCTAGGACATCGAAGAGAGCATCGTACAAGGGCCTCAGGTACGGGTTGACTTTCTCCTGAATGTCGCCGGGCAAAAACCCCAGCTTCTCTCCTGCCTCAACTGCGGGCCTAGTCAGGATGATCCGGTCGACTTCCTTCTTCTTGAACGCAGCCACCGCCATGGCGACGGCAATGTACGTCTTGCCTGTGCCTGCGGGTCCTATGCCGAAAACGAGCGGGTTCTCTCTAATCGCCTTGACGTACTCTTTCTGTCCTTGGGTCCGGGGTCCGATCGGCCGTCCCCGGACATTCACCAGGATGGTATCTCCGTACTCGGTAAGCTCGTTGCCTTCCCTAACTGACCTTATGGCATAACGTACGTCCTGAGTTGTCACCTTGTGTCCTGATTTGGCGCGACTTATAAGGTGCCGCAGAACCGCTTGCGCGGTCTCAAGAGCCTCGTCGCTCCCGTACACGGTGAGATTCTTGCCGCGAGCCACAATCTTCACGTCGAGACTGTCTTCAAGAAGCGCCAGGTTTTCATCATAGGAACCGAACAGCCGGAACATCTCACCGTTGTCCGAAAGCTCGAAGACTATGTGATTATCTTGTGACGGCAAGTTAGGTGATCAACCTCCGTTCAAATCCTTTGACTCAGGCCACGGCCTTATCCGGCCAATATCCTCTTCTACGGAAAGCACGAGCCTTATGCCAATGACGCCTTCCTGAACGATAAGCGTCTCATAGCTTAAGTCTACCAATTTAACGGACGAAGGCAATTTCCTTTCTATGGCCTCCATGGCTTCCTGCTTCGCAACCTCGATGGCTTCCTCCTGCGTGACCTTACGGGGAACCCACTCCGTCTCGTAGAACACCCTGGTCAAAACCGTAAGTTCCTTGTCAGTACCTTTGAAAAGGCTGAACTCGGGGTAGTCCTCCACTTCATACCACTCGAACTCATTGTGCTTGCCTGCAAACATTATCTCAGTAGCCGCGTACCTGAGGATCTTCGCCTCGGCCTTCCTACCCGTCCGCACCGCAACCTGGTCGTACAGGTCAGTCTCCCTGTAGACTTCGTAGCACGTGAGGGCCACCACCGTCCCACGCGCTCCGGTCCTGGCGTCACCGGGCTGGCCTGCGATCAGCACATCGCCCGCCTTGACCGTCTGGCCCGGCGTTACCACGGGGGTTCCTGAGAGGACCAGCACCGACGTCACCACTCCGTCCCTCGCCGCGACCACATCTCCGGGAAGTTCAGTAGGCGGCCTGGTTTTTTCCACCACCTCTATGACGGCGAGGGTGCCTTGGAAATGAACGTACGCCCAAGTGAGCTCCGGGTGCTCCTTCAGGAGCGCCGCCTCAATGGCCGCCGGAGAAAGGGCGCTCTTTCTCGCTCCTGGGATAAGCCCTGCCGCTGCCGCGGTCCTCAGAATATCGGTCTCGGACACCGTCTCGTTGCCTTTCACCTGGATGGCCCATGTCGCGCCTGCCATGTAGATGAGCCCGGCAAACATGAATGCAGCCATGAGCAGAAAGAGCGGCCGCCTCTTCACCCTAGACATAATGAAGGGAAACCCAAAACGCCGCCGGATCCTGGGAATACACCTCGATTTCCTGGCCAGTTTGTGAATAGTCCGGTACTTAGGCAGGGTCGTGTAGAAAAAAACGGATCTTCCGTCCGCGGAGAACCCCCAGACCGGAAACCCGGAGATGAGGCATAGGTTTACGAGCCTCTCGGGGTTCTTGCCGCTAACTTCCACCAGTACATACCCTTTGAGCCAGTGGGTCGCTTTGGTTAGGGACAACGGGCAACCTCCCGGTGAAGTGATAGAGTCACGGTCATGTGGACATCTGAACTGTCTTGATGCGGCCTCTAACAATCATGTCTTCCTGGTTGACTTCGCTTATCTTCAGCGACTCGCCGGCCACCGTTATCTGGCCCTCGCCAACTCCCACGACGATGCGGTCGGGCGAATACTGGATTAGGCCGCGATGGTTTTGGATTAGAACCCCGAGTTCCCCGATGATGACGATCTTGGGCAGGTCGAGGCTCACATCCAAGGGGAGCTCAAGAATCTCCGCAAGATCCTGCTTGATCTTCCTAAGCACGCCTACTCCCCCTCACTCATGTCTATGAGGAGGGCTTCTGGCACTTGCAATAGGTCATTGAGACGTGCGCCAACAACATTTCCTTGACGAACCTATCAAGTCGTGCTACAAGTCATACAACAATCTCATGCGGCTATGAAGAGGAGAAGTAGCCTGCATCGCCTCGCACAGAGAGCCCGGGCACGGTGAAACCGGGACGAGAGAGCAGGTGAAATACACCTCAGAGCCACCGGTTGAACCCGCCCCACAGGGGCGGCAGTAGGCTCAGGCGGAGCTTCCACCGTTATCTGGAAGAAGGCATCGTGCCGGACGTCCGGGCACCGTGCCTATTGAGTGGGTTCCAACCAAGAAGGGTGGTACCGCGGGCCTGACCCCCGTCCCTGACAGGGACGGGGTTTTTGTTTAGGAACCACAGATTACCTGGCGAGACCGGAGAGATTGACCGGAAGTGAGGTGGTATCTTGCAAGAAAAACCTTCTTTGGGCAGGGCTCTGGCCACGTTCGGTTCGGTCGTCGCCGTCCTCCTGGTATCGCTCCGTCTGGGCGCGGGAATGCACCTCCCCGTCCTCCTCGCCGCCGCTACCGCGTGCGTGGCCGCCCGCCTCTCAGGTCTCAAGTGGGACAGCATTCAGGCGGCTCTCTTCAGAGGCGTTCAAGACGGGCTGCCCGCCATCGGCATCCTCCTAATGGTAGGGATGATCGTCGGCCTGTGGCTGGTTGGAGGGACCATCCCGACCCTCATCTGGTACGGGCTGTCGTGGCTCTCCCCGGGAATCCTGGTGCCCGCGGCGTGCCTCCTCGCGGCAGTCACCTCAACGGTCACGGGGA
>DUSU01000064.1 GCA_012842425.1 Candidatus Fermentithermobacillaceae bacterium
CAGGAAGGGATAGACGCCGAAGTCCAGGGGCGCGCCAAGAACCTCTACAGCATCTACCGGAAGATGAAGGGCGAAGGGAAAGATCTCTCCGAGATCTACGACCTCATCGCCGTCAGGGTTATCGTGGGTACAGTGAATGACTGTTACGAGGTGCTCGGGATCTGTCACACCTTGTGGAAACCGGTACCCGGAAGGTTCAAAGATTACATCGCGATGCCCAAGCCCAACGGCTACCAGTCCCTGCACACGACGGTTGTCGGTCCCCGCGGTGAGCCTTTCGAAGTCCAGATAAGGACCAGGGAGATGGATCAGACCGCTGAGTACGGAAGCGCCGCCCATTGGCGCTATAAGGAAGGCGCCCGGGCCAAAGATCAGGTATTCGAGCAGAAGATGTCGTGGCTCAGGCAACTAGTCGAGTGGCAGAGGGAGATGACCGACGCCCGCGAGTTCATGGAAGCCCTGCGTGTGGACGTGTTCAACGACGAGGTCTTCGTCTTCACCCCAAAGAGCGACGTCATAAACCTGCCGGTAGGTTCAACGCCCCTCGACTTCGCGTACAGGATCCATACGGACATCGGAAACAGGTGCGTTGGGGCGAAGGTAAACGGCAGGATCGTCCCTCTCAGCCACAAGCTGCAGACCGGCGACATAGTCGAGATCCTGACCAGCAAGCAGTCCGCCGGCCCGAGTTTGGACTGGCTTGACATAGTCAAGACGCCGGCGGCGAGGTCCAAGATACGAGCCTGGTTTAAGAAACTCCTGAGAGACGAGGACATCGAACGGGGAGAGGCCGCCCTAGAACGGGAACTGGCGAAGCACGGCCTGGCGCTCTCGGCAATCGAAGACACCGATGTCATGAAAAACGTCCTGGAGCGCCTCACCTACCCTGATACCGAAAACCTGTATGCCGCCATTGCCTACGGAGGGATCAGCCCGACCCATGTGGCCACGAGGCTCAGGGATGAGACCCAGAGGCTTATGCCCGAACTCCTGCGCCAGAAGGAAGAACCGCAGAAAGTCATACAGCGGAAGCCCCGCGGTCCTGAAGAGGCAGTGGTTATCAAGGGCATGTCGGATATCCTGGTCAGGCTTGCACACTGTTGCAACCCGGTACCCGGCGACCCAATCATCGGGTACGTGACGAGAGGAAGAGGAGTGTCGGTACACCGGATGGACTGTCCGAGCCTCACGGGTTTTGTCGACAAAGAACGATTTATCGAAGCCTCGTGGGTCGACCCGCAAGCCGCAACGGGTCCGGCATCATATCCCGCCGAGATATGGATTGAGGGAGTTGACCGCACGGGCCTCTTCGCTGAAGTTACTGCTGCCATCTCAGGAGGCGGCGCCAACATCTTGAGCGCTGCAGCCAAGCGGCAGCCTGACGGTTCGGCGACCATCACCATTGTTTTTGAGACACATAATCTCAAGGAACTGCAAGAGACTCTAAACCGGATTCGCCAGATAAAGGGCATAAACTCTGTGCACCGGGTATTTGGCCGGGTGCGGTGAGGGCTCCTTGCGTCCGAGAGGTCCGAGAGGGAGGGTTTAGCGTGCGTGCCGTGTTCCAGCGTGTGACAAGGTCGAGCGTCTCCGTTGACGGACGGGAAGTCGCGTCTGTGGGAAAAGGGGCCATGGTGCTCCTCGCAGTGGGCAAGGAAGATACAGAAAAAGACGTTCACTACATGGCCGAGAAGATCGCCGGACTCCGTGTGTTTCCGGACTCTGAAGGCAAGATGAACTTGTCCCTCCTGGACATAAAAGGCGAGGTGCTCCTTATATCCCAGTTCACCTTGTACGGGGACGTGAAGAAAGGAAAGCGCCCGGGATTTGACGGTGCGGCCCCGCCGGAGCTTGGAGAGCGGCTCTACCTCATGACCGCCGAAGCCCTGAACAACTTGGGCGTCACGACCAAGACGGGAGTGTTTGGGGCCCATATGGCAGTTGAACTTGTAAACGACGGTCCCGTAACCATTCTGATATCGAGCAAGAAGGAATTCTAACCGTGGATATTAGTTGTCTTGCGGTAGGGTATCTGGAAACCAACTGCTACATAGTGAGTTCGGGTCTAGACTGCCTGGTCATAGACCCCGGCGACGACGCGGGTGAAATCCTCTCTGTCATACGCGACAAGGGACTTCGCGTCCACGCGATCCTCATAACCCACGGGCATTTTGACCACTTCATGGCGGCCGGTGAGCTTCAGAAAGCCTTTGGCGTGCCCGTCTACATAGGGAAAGATGATGCGGACCTTTTGAGGGATCCGGGGTGGATGTCCGAGTATATGTCCCCGGGATACACTGCGCCGCGGGACCTCAGGACCCTTTCAGACGGCGATACCGTGAGCGCCGGCGAACTATCTTTTCAGGTGATGAGCGCACCCGGCCATTCGCCGGGGAGCGTATGTTTCTACTCGCCCGGCGTCCTTTTTTCAGGAGATCTCCTGTTCATGGGCAGCATCGGGCGTACCGACCTCCCGGGCGGGAACTCCATTGCGATACGGGAGAGCCTCGCTAAGGTTGGAAGGCTGGCTGACGACACGGCAGTGTACCCGGGCCACGGCCCTTCCACGACCGTTGGAGAAGAGAAAACGTCCAATCCATATATGGACTGAAGCGTGGTAATCTATATGGACAGACGTGTGGACATGCACTTAAGGAGACAGGCGGTATGATGGAGGGAAAGCCATGTTGAAGTCGCCTCGGGGCACAGCCGATATTCTGCCACCCGAATCCGCCAAGTGGATCTACCTCGAAGGAATCGTGCGCGAGGTAGCCAGGAGGTACAACTTTGACGAGATAAGGTTGCCAACCTTCGAGCACTCAGAGCTGTTCTCCAGGACAGTGGGCGAGACCACCGATATCGTCGAGAAAGAGATGTACACCTTCAAAGACAAGACCGGACGAGATCTCACCCTGAGGCCTGAAGGTACGGCAGGTGTCGCACGGGCGTTCTTAGAGCACGGGATGGCAAGCGGTCCTCTGCCGAGAAAACTCTACTATCTCGGTTCAATGTTTAGGTACGAGAGACCCCAGGCCGGACGGTATCGAGAACACCGGCAGTTTGGGGTTGAGGTATTTGGATCGGCTTCTCCGCAGACAGATGTGGAAGTTATCACGCTTGCCATGGACATAGCGGAGGAACTGGGGCTCACCGGGACAGAACTGGTGCTCAACTCCATCGGATGTCCTAAGTGCAGGGGCGCTTATAGAGAAGCGCTCATCGCCTACCTTTCGCCCCACATCGACGAGCTGTGCGACGACTGCCGTTCAAGGCTGAACCGCAACCCCTTAAGGGCGCTGGACTGCAAGAACGAGCGCTGCAAGACCCTGGTTGCCGGCGCCCCGTCGTCTCTTGACTACCTTTGCGGTGAGTGCAGGGAGCACTGGGACCGGCTCCGGGAGATACTTTCTTCGGTCGGCATCCGGTACTCGGTCGATAAATCGCTCGTAAGGGGCATCGACTACTACACCCGGACGGTTTTCGAGCTGAAATGGCCTCCCCTGGGCTCCGCCGGCAGCACGGTCTGCGGAGGAGGCCGGTACGACGGTCTTATTGAGCAGCTCGGCGGTCCTCCCATGCCCGGCGTCGGGTTCGGCATGGGGCTCGAGCGGATGCTCCTGGCCAACGAGAAAGGCGAGAAGCCCATCAAAGCGGGCGGAGAGATTGACGTGTTCATCGTGTCCCCCAAAGCCGGAGAAGGGCAGGAAGATGACCTGAAACGCGAAACGCATCTTCTGGAGCTCGCCCGGAGCTTCCGCAGGAAAGGGCTGGTCTGCGATTTCGATCCCCTCCAGAGGAGCATGAAAGCCCAGATGAAGCAGGCCGACAGGATGAACGCGCGCTTTGTCGTCATCCTGGGCGAGGATGAGTTCAGAAGCGGTTCTGCAGCAGTAAGGTCCATGAGGGACGGGTGGCAAAAGACGGTGCCGCTTGGGGAAGTACTCGCAGTTATCGAGGAGGCCGGTCAAAATGGCTAAGGACACGCTTAGCGACATGGAAGGTCTTAAGAGAAGTCACTATTGCGGAGAGGTCTCCGTATCGGACGTTGGGTCAGACGTCGTCCTCATGGGGTGGGTTAACAGGAAGAGAGACCTTGGGGAACTAGTCTTCATCGACCTCAGGGACCGGACGGGGCTCGTTCAGATCGTGACCGACCGCAGTTCACCCGGCGCCTTTGAGGCTGCTCAAGACGTGAAGTCTGAGTATGTCCTCGCGGTGCGAGGCAAAGTGCGGAAGCGCGCGCCGGGGATGGAGAACGCCGAGATGAAAACCGGCGCTATCGAGGTGGCAGCAGAGGAGATCCGCATCCTCAACACCGCCAAGACCCCTCCGTTTTACATATGGGATGATGCGGGTGCCGACGAGGTACTTCGCCTTAAGTACCGTTACCTGGACCTCCGGCGGGCTCCTCTCCAGCGGAACATGGAGATTTATCACCGCACGTCCATGGCGGTAAGGAACTATCTTTCCGGCAGGGGATTCTGGGACATCCAGACTCCTATGATGACCAGGAGCACACCCGAAGGGGCGCGGGACTACCTCGTGCCGTCTAGGATAGACAGGGGGAAGTTCTACGCGCTTGCCCAGTCGCCCCAGCTTTTCAAGCAGCTCTTCATGGTAGCGGGTATGGACCGGTACTTCCAGATAGTCAAGTGTTTCCGCGATGAGGACCTCCGCTACGACAGGCAGCCGGAGTTCACGCAGATCGACATTGAGATGTCCTTCGCCGAAGAGGAAGACGTGTGGGCCGAGGTTGAGGGGCTGGTCGCCTATGTCTGGCGTGAAGTGCTCGGAGTCGAGATCAAGCCTCCGTTCCCGAGGCTCACTTACCAGGAGGCCATGGAGCGCTTCGGCTCCGACAAGCCCGATACCCGGTTCGGAATGGAAATCAAGGACGTGACTTCAGTCTTCTCCGGCTCGTCATTCACCGTGTTCCGTTCGACCATCGACCAGGGAGGGACCGCCAGGGCGATCGCGGTACCGGGCATGGCAGGAGCGTCCCGGCAGGAGATCGAGCGCCTGACGGAGAGGGCGAAGATCCACGGGGCTAAAGGCCTGATCACGGTCGCCTATCAACCGGGCGAAGTGAAATCGCAGATAAAGAAATACCTTACTGACGAGGAGATCTCCGCCCTGGCGCGTGAGACGAACGCCGGCGAAGGCGATCTGGTCCTTATCGTGGCTTCGGACTTCGATACTGCGGTGACCGTCCTGGGAAGGCTCAGGCTTGAACTGGCTGCC
Source organism: Candidatus Fermentithermobacillaceae bacterium (assembly GCA_012842425.1). Lineage (GTDB taxonomy): Bacteria > Bacillota > Sulfobacillia > Fermentithermobacillales > Fermentithermobacillaceae > UBA3951. The sequence continues at coordinate 5,242 of DUSU01000064.1, forward strand.
AAACTTGGCATGATCCCCAGGGACAGGTACAACTTTCTGTGGATCACCGCATTCCCGCTCCTTAAGATCAATGAGGAGACAGGGAGATGGGAAGCGGCCCATCACCCCTTCACCAGTCCTCGCAAGGAGGACCTGAACAAAGTCCGGGCAGATGCCACTGATGAAGAGAAGAGCAAGATCCGGGCAAGAATGTACGATCTTGTTATGAACGGCGTGGAACTTGCCTCGGGGTCTATTCGTATTCACAGAAGAGATCTGCAGGAGAAGGTTTTTGCCCTCTTGGGTATGTCCCAGGAAGAAGCGCGGAGGCGCTTCGGATTTCTCCTGGATGCTTTCGAGTACGGTGCGCCGCCGCACGGCGGGATCGCTTTTGGTCTGGACAGGATGGTCATGCTTCTGGCAGGCGCTGAAAACCTGAGGGAAGTGATCGCGTTCCCGAAGACGGCAAGCGCGTCGTGTCTCATGACCGAAGCGCCCGCGGAAGTGGACGCGGAGCGACTGGCTGAACTTGGTCTTGTTCTGGCGAAGGAAAAAGGCCGGTGACGCCTCGAAGTATGAAGTAGAATTGTGAAATGACTGAAAAGAGACAAGTGGAGACGGCAAGCGGGAGATAGGTGCCCGAGAGCGGAGTGACCGGCCCAGGCTTGCGCAGTGGCTCGACCGGGGACGTTGGGAGAAACCGGGGTGGTGCCTTTTGGATTTTGCTGATGAACAGGTATTGGTTGATAAGGCGTCGCGTGGAGACGGGGACGCTTTCGAAGTATTGGTAAGCAGGTACGAGAAAAACGTCTACAGCCTGGCCTACAGACTTGTGAGCGACCGCGAGGACGCGATGGACATCGTCCAGGACGTCTTTCTCAAAGCTTATCAAGCGCTTCCGAGGTTCAGAGGCGAAAGCAAGTTCTCCACTTGGATTCACAGGGTATGCGTAAACGCCAGCCTGGATTATCTGAGGAAGAAACGGAAGTTCCCTGCTTACTCACTGGACGAACCGCTTTCGCTCAGGGAGTCGTCGGTGAGTAGAGATCTTGAGGATGAAAGCGGCGATGTTGAAGCCGAAGTTGAGATCCGGGACCTCGGCCAGGCGGTGTATTCGGTGCTCAAGAACCTTGAGGTCGACCACCGCGTCGTGATCACTCTTTGCGATATTCAAGGATATTCCTACCAAGAAATATCAGATATGCTGGGGCTTTCTATTGGCACCGTAAAATCTCGGCTTCACAGGGCGAGAAATGCAGTTCGAAGACTGCTACCGAAGGAACATTTCTCGGCTCCCGCCGTCAAACATGACGAAAGGTGGGAGAGAGGATGATCTGTCTGGACATGCAGGAACGCCTCTCCGCATATTTGGACGGCGACCTTTCACCGGAAGAGATGAAGGAAGTAGCCGGCCATTTGAGCGGCTGTGAATCATGCCAGGCTGTGCTCACAGAACTCAGGCAGGTCAGGGATGCGCTTAGGTCGTTGCCGGAAGTTGAGGTTCCGGCCGATCTTCACTCCTCGATCATGGAACGGCTCCGACCACATATGAAACAGAAAAAAGAGAAAAAGTGGTTCTTCTTTAGGATTGACGTGAAATCGTGGGGGTATCGCCAGTGGATACCCGTTACCGCGGCCATGATGGTAATCGTCATGTTCCTCTCAGTCGGCGGTGTCATGTGGTACTCCAACCGGTTTGGTGGCGGTAGGACATACGATCTCTACGGCGCCAAAGAGGAGGAAACTACTCCTTCCGAATGGGCGGCCGGGGGCGTCGATCCTGCTTTGAAATCAGGAGGACTCGCGAAATCGCCTGCGGCACCTCCTGTGGAGCCCGGTTTGGGCAGCGTGCAGATGGATTCGCAGGACTCCCTGTCAGGTTCCGTTGCCCTCATGATGGCCCCGACCGGCGGCAGTGAGCCGGTGGTTGATACTTCGCGCAAAATCATACGCCGGGGTCAACTGGCGGTTGAAGTGCCAAAGGGCGAGGTAAAGCCTGCTTCGGTTCAGGCGATTGGCGTGATTCAGGCCAATTACGGATATGTGGAGAACTCATCCACGAGCCAGACCGACGATACGCGTAAGGAAATCACGAGTTTCTTCATGGTTGCCAGAGTGCCCGCGGAGAACTTCGACAAGACAGTGCAAGACCTTACGGTCTTGGGCCGCGTGACGAGAGAGGATATCACCGCCCAGGATATCACCGACACCTATGTTGACCTGGATGCCAGGCTCCGCAACAAGGAGAACCAGGAAGCGCGGCTCCTCCAGATCATGGGCGAAGCCGGGACAGTCGGCGAGATCCTGCAGGTTGAAGGCGAGCTCTCCAGGGTCCGAGGCGACATCGAGAGCATGCGGGCGCAGAAGCTCAGTTACGACAAGGCTGTCGCCATGTCTGCCGTGACGATGACGATCTCTGAAGAGGGGACAAGAAAGCCCAGCCCGTCGCCCTGGTCAGAGGTGTGGAGGGTTTTCGTCGAAGCCTGGCGCAAGCTGGCCGTCTTTGCAGCCGGTATAGCTCCTGCCGTCATAGTCCTTGCAGTGCTTGCAGCCGGCGGGGTGTGGGCGGTGAGGCGCAGAAGGGCCTAGCCCATGTGCATGGTCTCTTTGTAGTCTAACTCGGACCAGTTGGAATAGTCAGAAATTGGAGCGGTCGGATAAGAAAAAGGGAAAATGAGAGCCCTCGCCGGAGCGAGGGCTTTCGTATTGATCTCGTATTGATCTTGTTGACCTTGCCATCAGTTCGTGGCAGCTTCTTGGTTTGCCCTGCTACATGGCTTTGGGGCGCTGTCTGGTCATGGTGCTGCTTGGTTTCGTTTGGTCCCTCGGGCAGATAGTCACTTGGTTTCGTACGGCCACTTGACTCTGTTGACTCCGGGAAGTCACCGGACCAGGATCCTGTCATTCCCTATCCCAGTCGTGCTTTCCCAGCAGTTCCTGGCCCAGCTTCTCAAGCATCCTAACGAACGGCCCTTCTGGGTCGAGAACTCTTTTCGGTATGTCCTCGGGAATAGCAGCCAGCATTCTCTCCAGCGTTAGATCCTTTTTTGTGACCACGGACAATCTGATGTTGTTTTGCTTGCTAAGCTCCAACTTGAGCCGGTCGCGCTTTACCCTCTCGATGAACTCCTTTTCATCAGGATACAGCGGAGTTGGCTCGAAGTGTTGCTCACCGTGGTGCTCAAGGGCCCACCTAAGCGCTTCCGCGTAGATGTCGTACTCCAGTTGCTGCTTTGTTGCCTTGTTATACAAGAACGCTGGTCGCGCGCCGAAAACAAGTGTAACGTTGGGGGCTACGATCCAGTCCACGAAAGCTCGCGTTGTTGCCTCGCTCTTGTATTGAGACATCTGTATGATGTTCTTTGCTATCGCAGCGAGCCTGGCCTCCACCTCTTGCGGAACCGATGGGTGCGGTCGCAGACAGCGACCATCTTTCGAAAGCTTCATCCACCCTAGGCCTTCGAGTGTCTTGCAGCGTCGTGAGACTGCTTGAGCGTCTAGCCCCAGTTTGGCCGACAGCATCTTGATAGATGGGGTAGGGCACATGGAGGCTGTTATGTAGACGGCCTTGGCGATGGCGTCGATTTCTCTGCTATTAGCCAATTCTTCGACGATCAGAGCGAACGTCCTCATAATTTGCATTGCAGTTCCTTCGGAGCCACCGGAAGCCCGCTGACAAAATATACCATCGTCCGGGGCGAGGATCAATACGTGTCAGTTTGTTCTTGATCGGACGTTCATTCGGATGATTTGGTTTGAGCAACCTGTCGTAGAGGACCATCTGATTTCAGCGACCCATCGCATAGGACGAACCGATTTCAGCGCTCAATCGTCTCTGAAGAGACGGTTTCGACGATGTATCGTTGACGATGTTTGGATTTGAGCCAGACGTCGCGCGGGATAGCTCGGTTTGGGTAACCTATCGTGTTGGACGATCCGATTTGAGGGACTCGTCGCGATGGATAGCTTGTTCTGAACGAGCTATCGTCCGCAACCATCCGCTTTGAACCATCTGTCGCCTCCAATAACGTGTTTTGAACGACCTATTGAACAGGACGATCCGATTTGAGGGACCTGTCGCGATGGATAGCTTGTTCTGAACGAGCCATCGTCGGGGACCATCCGCTTCGAGCCACCTGTCGCCTCGAATAGCATGTTCTGAACGACCTATCGCGCAGACGATCCGATTTGAGGGACCTGTCGCGATGGACAGCTTGTTCTGAACGAGCCATCGTCGGGGACCGTCCGCTTCGAGCCACCTGTCGCCTCCAATAACATGTCTTGACCGACCTGTAGCCATGGATAGTCCGTCTTGAGGGGTCCATCGTATAGGACGATCCGGTCTCAAGGACCTATTGCGAAGGGTGATCCGATTTGAACTGACCGACCGGGAAGGATAACCGGATTTGAGCTACCTGTCTCCGCGGACGATCCGGCTAGACCGATCTACACCCCGAGACAGCCTTGTTGGGCGACCGCCTATCGTGCTGCCAGACCCTGCCCGAATTGCCAAGCCCCCGGGTGGAACCCTATACTGAAGGACAAGAGGACGAGCAGTTACAGATGGAACGGTGAACTGTACCGCCTACGCAGCAAGACCGTGAAATGTGACACGCGACGCATGAACTGGGGTGACGCTGGTGGACAAGCGGCTTCTCTTGGTAGACGGCCACTCCCTCGCAAATAGGGCTTTCTATGCCCTCCCGCCGCTTACCGCAAGCGACGGTACGCCGACCGGAGCAGTATTCGGGTTTCTGTCGATGCTTTTCAGGTTTCTCTCGGAGAAGCGCCCTTCCCACGTGGCCATAGCGTTTGACCTACCGGGTCCCACTTTCAGACATGTGCAGTACGCAGAGTACAAAGCCCAGCGCAAGCCTGCTCCGCCCGAGTTTTCGGCGCAGATCCCCGTCCTCAAAGAGGTCTTGGATGTGCTCAGGCTGCCCCGCATCGAAATGCAAGGATACGAGGCAGACGACATCATTGGCACGCTTTCTCTGAAGTGGAAGCAGTGCGGTGGCCCGGTGACGATACTCTCGGGGGACCGCGACTGCCTGCAGCTCGTCGATGATACTGTGGCGGCGATTTTGCCGGTCAAAGGGATATCCCAGGTCAAGGAGTATAACCCGGACAGCGTGAGGGAAGACCTGGGGGTCCGCCCCGACCAAATACGCGACTACAAGGCGTTGTGCGGGGATTCCTCCGATAATATCCCCGGCGTGAGAGGCATTGGGGAGAAAACCGCCGCAAGCCTTCTCCAGCAGTTCGACAGTTTGGATGAGGTGTACGAGCGAATCGAAGAAGTTGAATCAGCGAGAGTACGAAACCTCCTCATGGCCAACAAGGACACGGCGTTCCTTTCGAGGGAACTTGCGACAATCGATAGATCTGTGCCCCTTGACCCGTGTGACCTGGAAGATGAACTCGCTTGGCGCGTGCCCGACTTCGAAGAGGTCAAGGCTCTGTTTGCCAAGATGGAGTTTCATACCCTGGTACCCCGGATATCGGCGCTGATTGATGCCCTGAGAAAGGACCAGCCGGCTTACGAAGCTCATGCCGAAGACGACCGCAAGGGTCAACCGGAGGGTAGTCGCAAGGGGCAGCCGGCGTCTGGGCGTGAGGGCGAGCGCCCCGGACTAACCGTCTCCGCGGATAAGTCCCCGGATGATTTGATCCCTAGGCATGAGGAGGGGCCGACAGTGGCCCGCCAGGCTGCTCTGGGTATCGCAGAACCTGCCGAACCTACTGTACCTACTGAACCTGATGGACCTGATGAACGGGGTGTTACCCCTCCGGCCCTCAGCCAGGGGCCAGATACGCCGCTTCCGCATCTCATCTTGGACCCGGAGTTCTTCCGCCACCAGAACGCTCGGGTTATAGATGACGAAATAGGCCTCAAGGCCTTCGCAGAAGAAGTGCGGAGCACCGGTATGCTCGGTGTGTACGCCGCTAACGATGAGGTCACGAGGACCTTTTCCTACCCGCCGGTTATTGGCGTTTCTTCGGGGAAGTCGTTCGGCACCATCAACGTCAAGTTGGCCGCCAACGTGGCTCAGGGCGGCACGGTATCGCCGGCCGACGGTGTAGCCGAGGACACGCTGTGGGATTACCTGGCCCCGCTTCTCGTGTCTCCCGACATCGTGAAGATTGGCTTTGACCTCAAATGGATGTTCACGCTTTGCTTCAAGAGGGGGATAACGCTCCGGGGGACCTTCTTTGACGTGCTGATAGCGGCCTACTTGATTGACCCGACGAGGTCCAATTACCGTCTCGAGGACCTGGTCAGGAAGTACACGGCCGTCGAACTGCCCGAGATTCCCACCGAGAAGCCCCCTGCGAGTCCGGCTGCCCTTAGGGCTCATCTCGCAGCAGGTGCCCATGCTTGCCTGGGTATCGCCAAAGCGTGTCGGGCCGAACTGCAGCACGCGGGACTCGCCTCGTTGGCACACGATGTTGAGTTCCCCCTCATTGAGGTTCTGGCCGCCATGGAGGCCATAGGCATAAAGCCCGACCTGGAGCTGGGCAGGACCATCAGGAAAAGCTTCGCGGACGCTCTCAGAGTGCTCGAGGACTCCATCTATGCTATGGCGGGGGAGAAGTTCAACCTGGGCTCGCCCAAGCAGCTTTCCCACATACTCTTTGAGCGCCTAGGCCTAAAGCCGATCAAGAAGACGAAGACCGGATGGTCGACCGATGCCGAGGTGCTTGAGGCCCTAAGCCTCGAGCACGAGCTACCTGCCAAAATACTGGAGCACAGACATTATGCCAAACTCAAATCGACTTACCTCGATGTCCTCGAGGACGTGACGAATCCCACGACAGGGCGCATTCATTCCACCTTCCATCAGACGGTGACGGCTACCGGGAGGCTTTCCAGCTCTGAGCCCAACCTCCAGAACATCCCCGTGAGGGGTGAACTGGGGAGGTCTCTCAGGCGGATTTTCGTGCCCGAAGAGGGGAGGCTCTTCCTGGCATCCGACTACTCCCAGATAGAGCTCAGGATAATGGCCCATATGGCCGGCGATCCGACCATGATTGATGCATTTTCGCGAGGCGAAGACATCCACACGAGGACGGCCTCTGAGATATTTGGGGTGCCCATTGACAAAGTCGATTCTGACCTGCGCAGCAAGGCGAAAGCGGTCAATTTCGGCATAATCTACGGCA
>DUSU01000065.1 GCA_012842425.1 Candidatus Fermentithermobacillaceae bacterium
GCCCCTTTGGGCTCACTCGTCTCATCCATTCAGGTTTCTTCGTGAACTCTTGATGAGACCCGCTATTGGGCAGCGCGAGCCACACCCAGGAGCCCGGCCAACTGGCTTATCTTATCATTCCATGGGTAGCGGGAGAAGGCCCTGGATGTCGCTTGTTTGGCCATGTCGAGAAGCCTGCACTTCACCAAAGAGTTGACGTAGTAGATGCTGTCTTCCGGTCCGAGGGGCATGAGCGCCTCTAGAGCAGTATAGTAAGCCGCTGCCTCATCGTGTTTCTGAAGCCGGTAGGCCAGCCGCGCCTTTGAGGGGAGGTGATCCGGCGTGTCGCTTACTCTCTGTATGTGTTTGTAGGCGAGGTCCAGTTTCCCCTTATCAGTGAAGACCTGCGCCACCATGGCTTCTGCCTTTTCCCCAAAAGGCTTGAGGCTCTCAAGGGCTTTCTCAACCTCTTCGTCTCTGCCAAGGTCAAGCAGAAATCCTATGGCTTTGGCGGCCATCGACAGCTCCTTGAGGCTGCAAGGCTCTCCTGAAAGGAGACGGGCGGCCAACCCGGAGGGATCAGTTGCGCCTTCCCCGCGGCTCCCCGCGAGGCCGCAACGGGTGAGTACGTCGGCCCGTACGAGGTCCCACTCGTCGGAGGAGTGTTTGAGGCAGGCGGCAGCTCGGGCGTAATCGTTTTCAGCCAGATGGATCTCACCTTCTGCGCCGAGATCTTTCGCGGCGCGGGCGAGATCGAGCGCAAGTTCTTTTTTCCCGTACCTAAGGCACCTGAGTACTGCGGACCTTACTGACCCCTGCGATACTTTGGAGAGTACTTCGGTTGCCTTTTCGGGCCAGAGGTCAACTAGGAGCCATTGGGCCGGCGCGAAGTCGGGCTTGTGCTGCAGCGCTTCGAGAATATGACTGTATGCACGGTCTTTGTCTCCCCGGCTGAGCGCGATTCGCGCCCTGACAAGATTCAGACGGTAGGTATTCCCTCCCTCGCCTTTCGGAAGGTTTTCCCCGGCTTCCTCTAGGTCCAGCATGTTCAGGACCGCTTCGGCGTCGTCTGTTCTGTTACGGTCAAGCAGCGCTGCTGCTGCGGTTACCGCCATGTCCGCGAACCCGGGGTAATCGAGCAGGATTCGCCTGACAAACGAGTAGAGATCATCTATCCTGCCTAGGTTGAGCAGAGTGTTGCATGCGTGCATGGCGGCAATCGGACGGAACGGGGCGCCCTTAGCCGTATTGTCCACGACAGCAAGCATCGCCTCCAGCCCTTCGTAGACGTTGCCCAAGTGCAGAAGCTCTACGGCGGCCTGGTACTCGAGATAGCCCTTGGAGTGGACAGATCCTGAAGCGAGTTCCTTGCTCAGGAGGTCGATGTTTCTCTGTCTCTTGTTTTTCGCGGCGCTGAGCCGGGGGTCATACCCTACGTGCCTGAGGACCAAAGGCGATGATGTAACCCGACCCTTGATCGAGTAGACGACTTGCTCGTGGATCCTTCCCGAGAACCTATGGTGGAGCCTGTTTCGGAAGAGGCGCAGGAGAGGAAGAGACGTTACCTTGCCGTCTACTTCATTGCGGAGCGTGACGTCCCAACCCTCAAAGCCCTCGGTGAGGCGCATTTTCGCCTCTGAAACCGTCTCACGTAACAAGCGTTCATCTGCGTCCACGACAAGGATGTGGCTGCACCTGGCCTGCGCTATGGAATCATTCCTGGCCTTGGAAAAGTCGTCCTCCCATGCGGTCTTCATGACGTAAGCCCCGTAAGCCACGGCTATCTCGGGAGTCCTGTCCAGTGAGCCGGTGTCGTTTACGATGGTCTCATCCGCAAATGGTACAAGGGATTCCAAGCACTCCTCTATGACCCCTTCCTCGTCCCGGGCAATGAGGCATGCCGACACCGTGGGTACACGTGGGGGCTGTGGGAGAGCACGTGTCTTAGCGGAAAGTATCTTCTCTACTACATCTATTTCCGGGGCAAACACGGTTCGTCCCGGGGCGCTTGCATTTCCAATTAAGAAGTCCGGTATGTAGAGAGCGCTTTCCTTTAGTGCCCTCAAGTCTTCTTCTCCGACGCAGCACGCGCACCTATGCCCGCCCAGGACCAGTCCTGATGCAACTGCGGGGCTAAAGCAAAGGACAGCGCCGCGACCGTATATGGCGCTTGCGTAAGAGTTCAGGGGCCTAACGAAATGCACGTTGAGAGCGGCACGGTCTTCTTTCCCGAGGGTCTCAGGAAGCAGTCTGGTTACCATGTGGACGGTCCAGCCACGCAAGGCTAAGTTCTTGGCGAGGTCCAATGCGTCTTGGGTGCTCTCCGCAAACTCAGGGGCGACCATCCAGACCGCTCCCGGACTCGGGACCGTGCGGGACAGATCGTAGTTGTCGAGCTTGCGGGCCCGCTTCATGCGCTCACCTAACTGGCCGTCGGTCCTCAGGAACAGTTCCAGAGTCAGCTCTTCCTTGAGCCGGGCCGCCTCAAGGTATGAAGTGGACGTAACTAAAGACGTGATCCTATCTTGAACAGCTGGCTTATCCATATCTCTTCCCCCCGATTCCAAAGACTATATCGGAATCGAGACCGGAGCAGTTATAGCGACGCTGCTAGAGGGAGGAGTAGAAAGGAGGTATAGAAAGAAGACCCGGCGGCACCGGGTCTTCTTCTGATTCTCGAAACCGAGTTACTGACTAGCCAAGCAGCTTCAGGACCGACTGCGTTTGAACGTTCGCCTGCGCGAGCATCGCCGTGCCGGCCTGCTGGAGAATCTGGTGCCTTGTGAAGTTCGCCATCTCCAGCGCCATGTCGACATCGCGTATTCTCGATTCGGCAGCCGACAGGTTCTCCGCAGCAGTCTGCAGGTTGTTGATGGTGTGCTCCAGGCGGTTCTGGTATGCACCGAGGTTGGCCCTGGTCTTCGACACCGTGTTGATCGCCGCATCGATGGTGTCGATCAAGCTTACCGCGGAGCTGGCGGTAAGGTCGCTGACCGTCAGAGACAGGCTGGACGCATCCATCGCGCTAATGTTGATCGTGAAGCTGTCGGCGCTGGTAGCCGGACCGACGAGTATCGTCTTGCCGGTGAAGTTGCCGTCCAGGAGGGTTGTGCCGTTGAACGTCGTCGACTCGGCGATCCTGTCGATCTCAGCGATGAGCTGTTTCAGCTCGAGCTCGATCGCGTCTAGGTCTTCCTCGGCCAGGGTTGACGAAGCGGCCTGCTGCGCGAGTTCGCGCATCCTCTGGAGAATGCTGTGGGTCTCGTTCAGGGCGCCTTCAGCGGTCTGGATGAGCGAGATGCCGTCCTGAGCGTTGCGGGCTCCCATACGGAGGCCGCTGATCTGGGCTCTCATCTTCTCGGAGATCGCGAGCCCTGCTGCGTCGTCCGCAGCCCTATTGATGCGGTAGCCTGAAGACAGTTTCTCAAGAGACTTGGTCATGAGCCCGCCCGTGATCGCCAGGTTCTTCCAGGCGTTCAGGGCACTTACGTTGGTGTTGATCCTCACTTTGTATACCTCCCTGTACGTTCCGCCCGCGTCCTTTACGGGCCTTTGCTGGCCGCCCCTTGCGAGTCCGGGGCACCGTCCGGCTTCCTGGGGACAGCCGTTTGTCACTGTTGTTATCGAATCGCTCATTTCGGCTTACAGGGGCGTGATGAAAATGAGACTCTAGTCCTACCGGACTCGTGGGCGTAAGTTACAGGCAAGTGGACAAAGCGCCTGCTTCGATGTCTGGTGTAGGTGGGGGCACACGAGTGTATATGCCCGTATGTGAGCGTGTGTGAGTGGGCATGAGCCTACTGCACAGGACGCGTACGGCCGGCCTCCTACTCCGTCAGCGTCTCTATGCCGCGGACGCACTCTTCCACGAGCTCGTCGACCGGC
>DUSU01000066.1 GCA_012842425.1 Candidatus Fermentithermobacillaceae bacterium
CTCTCAAGTGTCCAAAGTGCGGAGGTTCCGTGCTGTACCTTGAGAGGAAAGCCGCCGAAGATTCTTTCGAGGCCGTCGCCACAGTAGGAAAAGCCTAGCCGGATAAACTCCACTGGTTGCTAAGGCCGCTAACCCACCGGGGGTAGGCGGCCTTTTTCATTTGGGAACCAATAACACGGAGCGTCCTCTTAGTTCCCGCAAAAATGGGTTAAACGTTGAAGGAATTACCGCCGATGTGTAGAATAGAGGTGTTCAGTGGGGGAGAGTGGTGATTAGTGGCACAGTCCACAGGGTTTGTGGGGGAATACCTCCATACCGTGGACCAGAAAGGGCGAGTAGCGCTCCCTTCCAAGTTCAGGGAGGCTCTCGGGCCCCGCTTCTACATTGCTCGAGGTCTGGACAACTGCCTTTTTGTTTACCCTAGCGAAGAGTGGGCGCTTGTCCTGGAAAAGATCAAGAGCATGCCGCTTAACCACAGAGAAGCAAGAGACTACCAGCGCTACTTTCTCTCAGGCGCGACCGACGTTGAGCCGGACCGCCAAGGTAGGATAGTCCTGCCGTTGTCCCTTAGAGAGTATGCGAGCATAAGCAAGGATGTCTGGATCCTGGGTGTGGGTACCAGGCTCGAAATCTGGGATAAGGAAGTATGGGACCGCAAGAAGATAGACATCGGAAAGACCTTTTCTGAGATAGCGGAGAGTGTAACAGGCGTATGATGGAAGGCTTCCACCAGCCTGTGATGGTCGAGGAAACGATGTCGTACCTCTTGCAGGACCGTCCTTCGATCCACATCGATTGCACGCTGGGCGACGGGGGACATGCCCTAGAGGTGCTGCGCCGCTCACCGAAGACGTTTGTCATAGGGTTCGATGTAGACGGAGAAGCGATAAGCGTAGCGGAAAAGAGGCTCGAGCCCGAGTTCGGAGGGCGGTTTCTGGCTCTAAAGGCGGATTACCGGCGTCTTCCGGAGGTACTGGCGACGCTGGGAGTGCCCAGGGTGGACACAATCCTTTACGACCTGGGGGTTTCGTCGAGGCAGCTGGATTCGCCGGAAAGGGGCTTCAGTTACTGGGGCGATGGGCCCCTGGACATGAGGATGGACCCGGAAAAAGGCACGACGGCCAGGGACATACTCATGACTTACAGCGGAGAAGAGCTGGCCAGGATCCTCAGGGATTACGGCGAAGAGCGGTTCGCCGGGCGCATTGCCCGAGAGATCGTCAAGGCCAGAGAAGAGCGAGATATCGATACGGCAAGTGCTCTCGTTGACATAGTGAAAAAGGCGATCCCCGTAGGGGCGCGGACAGGTGGAGGCCATCCCGCGCGGAGGACCTTCCAGGCACTCCGGATAGCGGTGAACAACGAACTCGGATTCCTCCAGAGGGCGATTCTGGACGGTTTCTACCACCTGAGGCCCGGAGGCGTAGTGGCAGTCCTTTCATATCACTCTCTGGAAGACCGCGTGGTCAAGAACACATTCAGGAGTCTCTCGGAGAGTGGGGAGGCCCGGCGAGTTACCCCGAAGCCGGTAACGCCAGAAGCGGACGAGATTGAGAGGAACCCCAGAGCGCGGAGCGCAAAACTGCGGGTTGTGAAGAGAGAGATCAGACATGATAGGCTCATCTGAACTCAGGCTAGGCAGCGCCTGTGCGCGCAGCTCACATAGGATAAGAGACCGCAGGGCAAGGAGGCAGTCTGCACGCTCCATGCCGCTCGAGTTTTTCGGCATTGCGTATTTCCTGCTCATCGTTCTGGCCGGATGCCTTCTGGTGCTTCAGCCTGCCAGGGTGGCGCAATACAACGAGACGATTGCTCTCAAGGAGCGTGAGCTTCAAGCACTCAAACTGACCAATGAAGATCTGAGGAAGGCCGTTTCTTACGCCGAGTCTCTGGAGTTTGTAGAGAAAGAGGCTCGAGCGACCCTGGGCATGGTTGACCCGGGCGAGGTTAAAGCTCTAGAGGTGAACGTGAGCCAGGCAAACTCGGCGGTTTTCGCGAGTGTTCAGCCGAAACCCGACTCCGGTGGTATACTTTCGCTGTTCGGCCGCATAGCTCAGATCTTTGGAGTGAAAGAAGCTACGGCGAAGGGACAAGAATAGAGGATCTCTCCGCCCGTCACGAAAGGGACCCGCCTATGGGAGCAGTGCTTGCCCGAAAACGCGTAGCCCGTGTGCTTGCAGGCGTCGCTATCGCGTTCGTCTTGCTTTTTGCGCGGCTTATATACATCCAGTTTGTATGGTCGGATACTTTAGGTGAAGAAGCCTTGGACATGAGGATGCAGGACATCCCCATACAACCAAGGCGTGGCGTCATTTATGACAGGAACGGGCACGAGCTCGCTTTCAGCATTGACGTAGAGTCGGTCTACGCCATCCCCGCCCAAGTGAAGGACCCCGAAAAGACGGCTTCGATACTCTCGGAGATCCTCGGCATGAGTTACGACTCCCTCATGGCGAGGCTTACGAGACATTCTTCATTTGAGTGGATAAAGAGGAAAATCCCCGATGAGGTGGCCAGGCGAATACGGGAGGAGAGGCTCCCGGGCATCGGGTTCACGCAGGAGTCTATGAGGGTATGGCCCAAAGGCAGCCTTTTGGCTCAGACTCTTGGCATAGTCGGTATAGACAACGACGGCCTTGAGGGGCTCGAGTACCAGTACGACCGGCAGCTCAAGGGCATACAGGGGCAGTTCACGGTAGAGGTTGACGCATTAGGGGAAGCGCTCCCCCAGTCCCAAAAGGGTTACATACCGCCCGTGCAGGGAAAGAACCTCATCTTGACCATTGATGAGGTAGTACAATTCATCGCCGAGAGGGAACTGGACGCAGCCGTCCAAAGGAGCCAGGCCCTCGGTGGGCTGGCCATTGCCATGGACCCGCAGACCGGCGAGATACTGGCCATGGCCATGCGTCCTACCTACGACCCAAACGAATACGACCGCTATCCCGACGCCAACCGCCGCATAATCACAATCACCGATTCCTATCCTCCCGGATCTACCTTCAAGCCCATCACCGCCGCGGCCGCGCTTGAGACCGGAAAGGTTAGCGTGAACGATACCTTTTTCTGCGGCGGCAGCACGCGAGTGGGTTCAGAAGTGTTAAGATGTCACGTCGCCGAAGGACACGGGAGCCAGACGTTTAACGAAGTCATCCAGAATTCCTGCAACGTGGGGTTCATCGAAATAGGCCTCCGAACCGGAGTAGAGGATTTCTACAAGTACCTTGATCTCTTCGGCGTCACCACCGTGACCGGCATCGACCTGCCGGGCGAGTCTTCCGGGATAATCGTGCCCGAAGAACTGTGCAAGCCCATAGACCTGGCGGTCATGTCTTTCGGGCAGACCCTGCAGCTTACGCCGGTGCAGCTCATAGCGTCCATATCTGCCATAGCCAACGGCGGCTACACCGTCGTCCCCCACGTCGTGAAGGCCGTAACCGATGTAGACGGAAATACGGTCGAGGTTAAGTCATCGGGCAAGATACACCAGATAATATCCGAGAAGACGTCCAAGGAGCTCCGGGTGGCGCTTGAGGAAGTCGTGTCCAAGGGAACCGGAAAGCAGGCTTACGTGCCGGGCTACCGTCTCGCGGGCAAGACGGGCACCTCAAATAAAGTGATAAATGGTGTGCTGGCAGAGGGCAAGTACTTGGCTTGGTTCATAGGATTTGCCCCGGCCAACGACCCCAAGATAGCGCTTCTCATAATGATCGACGAGCCGAAAGGAGCCTACTACGGAGGGCAGATAGCCGCTCCGGTCTTCCAGGCGATTATGAGGGACGTGCTCCGTTACCTCGAAGTCCCGCCCCAGGAGGAGGCTCCGGGGACCGATCTCGCGGAACTGGTTCGAGTACCTGACCTAGTGGGCAGCGAGGTTACCTCCGCTCAGGTGGAACTCCGCAAAGCCGAACTCGTCGGGTCGAAAGAAGGCCCCGGCACAAGGGTGACGCGCCAGTTCCCTGTTGCCGGAGCCAAAGTTCCAAAAGGGACCACCGTCATACTCTACACCGAAGAGGATGTGACTCCCGGAGAAGGAGAAGTGGCAGTTCCGTCTCTAATGGGTATGGGGCTCACACAGGCGCGCCAGAGGCTTATGGAAGCGGGCCTCATCCTCTCGGCGCAAGGAAGCGGCTTTGCCGTGTCTCAGGACCCGCCCGCGGGAACCATAGTCCCGTTGGGGACCGCGGTGAAGGTGGTTTTCCGCATGGATGTAGGACAGTAAGTCTTAAGAGCCGAGTTAGTTGAATGCGGGGGACAGCGGATGCGCCTTAGCACAGTACTTGAGGACATGCCCGGAGCAGAGATCATAAGGGACGCGGAGATAACCGGTATCGCCTACGACAGCCGTGCCGTCTCCCCGGGGTACGCCTTTTTCGCCATACCCGGTCTCAAGGATGACGGACGGCGGTACATACCTCAGGCCCTAAGCCGGGGCGCCTCGGCAGTGGTCACGAACCTGGGCGGTGATTTCCCGGTAACAGGCGGGCTGGGAGTGCCGGAAGAGGCCGGTCTTGCGGTGGTGAGGGACCCGAGGAGGGCGCTCTCGTCGGCAGCGGCCGTGTACTACGGGTATCCCAGCCGGTCTCTCACTGCGGTCGGCATCACGGGGACCAAGGGCAAGACCACCACGTGCCATCTGGTAAGGAGCGTGCTAGAGGCATGCGGACTGAAGACGGGGCTCATAGGCACGGTCCATAACATCGTCGGCGATGAAGAAAGGCCCGTCACCCGGACTACCCCCGAGTCGCTGGAGCTTCAATCGCTCCTCAGCGAGATGGTCGCAAAGGGTTGCGACGCCGTCGCCATGGAGGTGTCTTCCCACGCCCTGGAGCTCTTCCGCGTCGAAGACATACTGTTTGATGCGGCGGTCTTCACCAACATGGGCTGGGACCACCTTGACTTCCACGACACGATGGAAGCGTACGCCGGCGCCAAGGCGAGGCTTTTCGGGCTCCTCGAGAAATCCCGAGGCCTAAAGAAGAAGGAACTTCCTCTCGTTGCCGCCATAAACGGGGACGATGCTTACGCCCCGCTTTTCCGGGAAAAGGCGACCGGCCGGGTCGTGACCTACGGCCTCGGAGAGACTCACGAAGTGCGGGCGGAGGACATTCGAATGGACCCCCGGGGGACGACTTTCACCCTCGTGTGCGGCGAAACCCGTCGCACAGTGAGGACAGTTTTGGTAGGCAGGTTTAACGTGTATAACTCCCTCGCAGCAGCCGCCGTGGCATACGGCTTTGGTTTCGATCTCGAGGATATCGCACGGGGCCTCGAAACCGCCAAGAGCGTGCGGGGCCGGGTTGAACTCGTGCCGGGGGACCGGTTCTCGGTGTGGGTCGACTACGCCCACACTCCGGAGAGCCTCCGGGACATCCTCGCTCTTGCCAGGGAGATGAGCACCGGGAAAGTCATCGCGGTATTTGGGTGTGGAGGCGACAGAGACGCGGGCAGGCGTCCGGTGATGGGTAAGCTCGCCGGCGACATGGCCGACTTCGTGATAATCACCAACGATAACCCGAGGACCGAAGACCCGGACAAGATCTTGGACGACATAGAGTCAGGTCTCAAAGAGAGCAGTGGCGGCTCTTCCTACCTCCGGATAAAGGACCGGAGGGCGGCGATAAACGAGGCGATAGGGAGGGCAGGTCCCGGCGATGTGGTGGTCCTTGCCGGTAAAGGGCATGAGACTTACCAGATAATAGGGAGAGAGGTACATCATTTTGACGACGCGGAAGAGGCCCGAAAGGCTATCTCGGCCGTGTCCGGAAAGGAAGGGGAGCGGCGGTGAGACCGTATTCACTTAGAGAGATAGCCGGTATTACCGGCGGCCGCATCGCCTTCGGTGATGAAGAGCGAACGTTCACGAAAGTAAGCATTGATTCCAGAAAGACGGGGCCGGGCGACCTGTTCGTGGCCATCGTGGGCGAACGGGCCGATGCCCATGACTTCGTGGGAGATGTGCGCGAAAAGGGGACCGGGGGGGCAGTCTGCGAGCATCCTGTGGATGGCCTGAGTCCCGGGCCGGACGGGTTCGGACTCCTTATTGTGCCTTCCACGATCGGGGCCCTGAGAGATCTTTCTACGCATTACAGACGCGAACTGTCGCTTGAGGTTATCGGCGTGACCGGGAGCGTGGGCAAGACCGGCACCAAGGACTTCCTGGCCTCGGTGCTCTCGCACAAGTTTCCGACCTACGGAAATCCCGGCAACTTGAACTCGCACATCGGCCTTCCGCTGGCTGTCTTGGGCATCGATGCGCCGTACCGGTATGCCGTACTGGAGATGGCGATGAGGAAAAGGGGCGAGATCAGGGAGCTCTGTGAGATCTCACGGCCTGTCGTGGGAGTTCTCACCGACATATCCGCGTCCCACATCGGCGTCCTCGGGAGCATCGATGAGATCGCTCATGCGAAAGCCGAGATCCTGGAAGCCCTACCTCGGGACGGATTGGCCGTCATGTGCGGCGACAACGAACACATCCGCCGGATGAGCCACAAGGCGACCTGCCGGAAGGTCTTCTACGGCCTAGCTGAAGGAAACGACGTGCGGGCGGTGGACTTGAGGTCCTTGGGAGGCGACGGGTCTTCTTTCACGGCCGTGTACAAGAACGACCGTTTCCCCCTTGTGGTCAGGGTCCCTGGAGCCCATATGGTGCAAAACTCCCTGGCAGCCGTGGCGGTTGGGCTTGAGTTCGGGATGTCCCCAAATGAGATCCGCGAAGGTCTGGAGAACGCCCAGATGAGTCCGATGAGGCTTGAGGTGCGCAGGCAGAATGGCCTTACCGTCATTAATGACGCGTACAACGCAAGCCCCAAGTCCACGAGGGCGGCGCTGGACCTCCTCGAGGAGATAAAGGGTGAGCGCAAGATAGCCGTTTTAGGCGATATGCTTGAGATGGGCTTCTACGGGCCCGAAGCTCACAGAGAAATAGGGAAATATGCGGCGGGAAAGGCCGATATCCTCGTTGCCGCGGGTGAATTGGGCATAGAGATAGTAAAGGGCTGGAATGAAACCGGAAGCGGTAAGCCTGCGTCATGGTTCGGAGGGAAAGAAGAGGCCCAGGAGCACCTTGGCAAGATTTTGAGGCGCGGTGATGTTTGCTTGGTGAAGGCGTCCCGGGGGATGGGATTTGAGAGTATTGTGGCCTTCCTAGACCGCCTAGGGGAGTTGTGATCATGGAGTTTCTAAAAGATGCCGTGCCCCTAATAGCAGGTTTCTTAGCTGCGGTGCTTCTAGGCAAGGTGCTGATCCCCTGGCTCCACAAGGTGAAGTTCGGCCAGCACATCCGCGAAGATGCCCCGGAGACCCACCGCAAGAAAGCCGGTACTCCCACAATGGGCGGCTTCATTTTCATCCTGGGCACCATCGCTTCGTCTCTCGTGAACCATGTCTGGAGAAAAACGACTCCTTCCTCTCTGGAAGTTTCGGTTTTGGCGCTCTACTGCCTCATGGGGCTGGTCGGGTTCTTGGACGACTACCGCAAAATACGCCGGGGGCGCAACCTGGGACTTAGGGCCAGGGAGAAACTTGCTTACCAGATCCTCATAGCCGGCGCGTTCATGTGGTTTGTGGCGACAACCGGGCGGGGGACTGCCGTTGTGATACCGTTCTCCGGTAAAGCCCTGGACCTGGGATTTCTCTACGGCGTTTTCGGCGTTTTTGTCATCGTGGGCATGGCCAACGGCGTGAACCTCACTGACGGACTCGATGGCCTGGCAGGCAGCGTGGTGGCCGAAGGTCTGGCCGCCTACTATCCTGTGGCCCTTGCGGCGGCGGGAGCCCTAGGTATCCCTTCACTGAGCCCGCTGGTCGCGGGTTCCGTAGGCGCCATCCTGGGTTTTCTAGTGTACAACCGCCATCCCGCCAGGGTCATCATGGGAGATATAGGCGCCCTTGCTCTGGGAGGCCTCCTCTCAGGCATAGCGGTCGTCACGAGGAGCGAGCTGTTGCTCCTCTTCCTTGCATTCGTGCCCATAGTGGAGAACATCACCGTCATAATGCAGGTTATATCGTTCCAGCTTTTTGGAAAGAGGATCTTCAAGATGACTCCGATCCATCACCACTTTGAGCTCTTGGGTTGGGATGAGGTGAGGATCGTCAGGATGTTTAGGTTGACCGCTGCCGTCGCTGCTCTTCTCGGGCTTTTCGCCGCGGCGTCGGTAGGACTCTGGATGTGATTTTGGAGGATCGGGTGTGAGGACGGCCAGGACATCGCGGAGGGCGAGGAGAGGTAACCCCGACTACATTCTGTTTTTCGCGGTCATGACGCTCATGGCTATAGGTATCATTATGGTCTTTTCGGCAAGCATGGTGCGTTCGGTCAAGTTCTACGGCCACCCCTACTACTACCTGATTACCCAACTCGTCTGGGCCGCCCTGGGAATAGCGGCCATGCTCTTCCTTATGCACTTTGACGTATGGCGCTACCGCCCGTGGATCCCCTTTATCACGGGAGTAGGTATCCTTCTACTCATCATCGTTCTCATACCCGGGATTGGCCAGGTCAGGAATGACGCCAGAAGGTGGCTGGGTTACCGGCAACTCTCGTTCCAGCCTGCGGAGGTCGCGAAAGTGACCACGCTTCTCTTCCTGGCCGATAGTATGGCGAAGAGAAGAGACAAACTGGGCAGTCTCGTGAAAGGTTTGGGGCCGTACCTCGTGTTCTTGGGACTCACGTGCGGCCTCGTCCTACTGGAGCCTGACTTGGGTACGGCGATCGCCATTGCCGGCGGAGCTGCGGTCGTGATCTTCGTTTCCGGAGTAAACTGGCTGCACCTTCTGGCCGTAGGTGCCGCTTCTGTACCTGCCCTTGTCTGGGCCGTTTTCGCGGAAGAGTACCGGAGAAAGCGTTTCCTGGCTTTCCTCGACCCGTGGGCCGACCCCGACGGCGCGGGCTGGCAGATTATCCAGGCGCTATATGCTCTCGGGACAGGCGGACCTTTCGGGACCGGCATCGGCTACGCGAGGCAGAAGTGGTTCTACCTGCCCGAACCTGATACCGACTTCATTTTCGCCGTGCTCGGCGAAGAGATGGGCTTCTTTGGAACATCACTGGTGCTCGCCCTCTTCCTGGTTGTGGCGTGGAGAGGGTTCCGGACAGCTATGGCCGCCCCCGACCGCTTTTCGTGTCTTCTGGCGGCCGGACTTACGTCTCTCATTGTGTTTCAGGCCGCCATCAATATCGGGGTTGTTACCGGGTCGCTTCCCATCACCGGCATACCGCTTCCTTTCATAAGTCGCGGGGGTTCGGCCCTTGTCATGAACTTCGTAGCCATAGGAATTGTGCTCAACATCTCAAGATATGCCAACAGATAGAGGGGGCACTTTAGAATTGCGCCTAATAGTGACCGGAGGAGGGACAGGCGGGCATATATACCCGGCCGTCGCCGTAGCCAAGGAAATGAGCCACATGCTCCCGAGAGCCTCGGTACTGTATGTAGGCACGGAGTCGGGCATGGAGAGCAAGTTGGTCCCCAAGGAAGGGCTGCCGTTCAGGTCGGTCCGTTCTTCTGGCGTCATGGGAAAATCGGCGGGAGTGGCTGTTAAGGGACTCGCCAGGGCGTTTATGGGGGTCTTTGACGCCATGGCCATCCTCCGCGAGTTCCGCCCGGATGTCGTCTTGGGAACCGGCGGCTACGCGTCGGGACCGGTGATGGCCGCTTCTTTCGTGTTGGGAATTCCTCGTGCCATACAAGAGCAGAACGCCGTCCCCGGTAAGACTAACCTGTGGCTTTCGAGGATCTCGCATATGACTTTCGCCGCCTGGGACTACTCCGTGAAGTTTTTCCCCGACCCTTCCCGCGTCGTAGTGACGGGAAACCCTGTGAGGGGCGCGATTTTTGAGGACACACCCAAGGAAGAATGCCGGAGGTTCTTCGGTATGAGCGAAGAAGGGCCGGCAGTTCTTATCCTCGGCGGTTCCAGGGGAGCGAGGACCCTCGTGGAAGCCGGTATGGAGATGACCAAGAGGATGCCAAGAGAGTGGTCAATGCTCTTTGTGACCGGAACCGAGTATTACGCCGAAGCCTGCCGCGCGCTGGGGGTTTCGCCCGGAGAAGGGATAGACGGTGTCCGGGCTGGGAATATTATCCTTAAGCCGTACGTGTACGAGATGTCCAAGGCTTACGGTGCCGCAGACCTCGTTATCGGACGTGCGGGTGGGATGACACTGGCTGAGATAACCGCCCTGGGTATCCCCGCCGTCATAGTGCCTTCGCCGAACGTCGCGGGCAACCATCAGGAGTACAACGCGAGGGCTCTCGAGGAAGAGGGGGCGGCCATTGTCGTGAGAGAGGGGTCAAATGCGGCTTCGGACGTAGCCGAAGCGGCGATCGGCCTCCTGGGCGATCGGGAGAGGCTTGCAGAGCTGTCCGGTGAGTCCAGACGGATAGGAAAGAGAGAAGCAACGCGGGTGATCTGCCGTCACCTCATAGATCTCGCCGGCAGAAGAAGGTAGGCCTTTGGCGACAGGCCGGAAGGAGCGGAAGCGGTAAAGGCGTGGGCCGACCCTTGGGACAAGCCCCGTAACCGGAGGAAGCGGAGGTTCATAAGATAAAGGTCCGTGGCAAACGAGACGGAGCCGGGAAGGTGTCGCTATGTCGAACGTGCATTTCATCGCAATCGGAGGCCAGAGCATGTCGGGTATTGCCCGGATCCTCCTTTCTGAGGGGCACTCGGTTACCGGGTCTGATGTCAAAGCCTCCAATTTGACAGCGGAGCTCGAGAAGATGGGTGCCCGCATTTACATCGGGCACCGGGCGGAGAACCTGGGTTCGCCGGACAGAGTGGTCGTCTCTTCCGCTATACATGAAGACAATCCCGAACTCATGGAGGCAAAGCGCAGGGGGATACCGGTGGTCCACCGGATGGATATGCTGCTCGAGGCCGTAAGCGGCAAGAAACTGGTGGCGGTGGCGGGAGCCCACGGGAAGACCACGACAACCTCCATGATCTCGTGGATTCTGGTGAAGGCCGGAATGGACCCAACGTACCTGGTGGGCGGGGAGTTTGGAAACCTGGGAAACGCCAGACCGGGCGGCGGCAATTACGCGGTCATCGAGACCGATGAGAGCGACGGTTCTTTTCTGAGGTGCCACGCCGACGTGGCCGTGGCGACTAATATCGACAACGATCACATGGAATTCTGGGGCTCAATGGAAGCCCTCGAAAAGGCGTTCTTCGACTTCCTTAACGGTACGCGCCCCGGCGGTGTGAAGATCGTGTGCATTGACGACGAGCGACTGAGGAAGTGGGCAGAGAAGAACCCGGACGCGGTGACGTATTCGGTGAAGTCCCCGGCTGTCTGGGAAATCCGCGATCCGGAGATGTCGGGTTGGAGGATGAAAGGCAGGGTGTTCGAGCGTTCCCGCGAACTAGCCCGGCTCGACATGGGCCTTGTCGGAATGCACAACCTCGCCAACGCCGCAGGGGCGATTGCGGCGGCGAACGCCTGCGGGGTGTCTCCGGAGGAGGCATGTAACCACCTTGCATCCTTCCCCGGGGCCAAGAGGCGGCTCGAGCGGATCGGCGTTTATAACGGTGTCATGATTATTGATGATTTTTCCCACCACCCGAGCGAGGTGGTTGCCGCTCTCAAGGTCCTGAGGAGCGCGGTTTCCGGTGGACGCGTGATAGTGGTGTTCCAACCCCACAGGTACGCGAGGACGAGGATCCTCAAAGACGAATTCGGCAAAGCCCTGTCGGTAGCGGACGTAGTGGTTGTTACGGGCATCTACGCGGGACCCGGCGAGGAAGTTGAACCGGGCGTAGGGTCAAGACTTGTGAGCGAGGCGGCGGCCCGGACCGGCCATCCCAATGTGCGGCTCATTGAGGACGCCGAAGAGGCGTGCCGCGAGGCGGCGCTATCGGCAAGGCCAGGCGACGTGGTGGTGACAATGGGGGCCGGCGACATCTGGAAGCACCACCGCGCCATACAAGAAGTCCTGCTAAGCGGCGGTCAGTAACCAGTGAGCGGCCGGAGCCGTAAAATGTTCAGGCTTGGAGGTTGCCGCCGGGAGAGTGGTAGATATGTACATGTTTGAGGTAGAAGGGCGCAGGCCGCTCCGGGGGACGGTGAGGGCAAGCGGTGCCAAGAACGCGGTGCTTCCCATAATGGCAGCTGCCGTCATGGCCGGCTCTCCGTGCGTTTTGCACAACTCGCCTGACCTAAGCGATGTCCGCACCATGTCAAAGATCCTTGAGGGGCTGGGGGCTACCGTCGAGAGGACTTCTGACGGCTCGCTGGTCATTGACCCCACCACCATCGACAGTCACGTTGTAGATGAGATGCTGATGAGACAAGTGAGGTCGTCCATCTTCCTCATGGGGCCGCTCCTCGCTAGGATGGGGAAAGTCCAAGTCTCCTACCCCGGTGGGTGCGACATCGGCCAGCGCCCGATTGACCTCCACATCAAGGGGCTTAAGGCGCTCGGCGCATCGGTTGAGGAGAAGCACGGCCACATCATCGCTGAGCGGCTTAGGTGGGAAGGGATCGACATCCACCTGGACATCCCTTCAGTGGGAGCCACCGAGAACATCATGATGGGCGCGTGCCTGGCAGATGGCGTGACCATCATACGGAACGCGGCTAAGGAGCCTGAAATCGTTGACCTTCAG
This sequence comes from Candidatus Fermentithermobacillaceae bacterium, assembly GCA_012842425.1. Lineage (GTDB taxonomy): Bacteria > Bacillota > Sulfobacillia > Fermentithermobacillales > Fermentithermobacillaceae > UBA3951. The sequence continues at coordinate 12,616 of DUSU01000066.1, forward strand.
ACATTCCTTAACGCCATGGGAGCGAAAGTGAGAGGCGCCGGCACGGACGTCATCCGTATTGAGGGAGTGGAGAAGCTCCACGGCGCAGAGCACACGATTATGCCCGACAGGATCGAAGTAGGCACTCTGATGATCGGCGCCGTGATAACGGGAGGCGAAGTCACCGTGGAGAATGCGGTGGCCGAGCACGTGCAGGCGCTCACCTCAAAACTCCGGGAGATCGGGGCGGAGGTGCATTTTAACGGCCACGGGATCACGGTCCGCGGGAAGGGGAGACCGAGGGCCACCGATGTAAAAACACTCCCCTATCCCGGGTTTCCTACGGATATGCAGCCCCAGATAATGGCCCTCCTTTCAATCGCCGACGGCACTTCCGTCATAACCGAGACCATATTCGACTCGAGGTTCAAACAGGCCGAAGAGCTGGGTCGTATGGGCGCGAAAATCCGTCGCGAGGGCAGAACTGCTATAATCAAAGGAGTACCGGCCCTTTCAGGAGCGATGGTCGAGGCAACCGATCTGCGCTCGGGCGCGTCTCTGGTATTAGCGGGCCTCTCGGCGGAAGGAAAGACCGTCGTGCGAGGTATCCACAATATCGACCGGGGCTACGAACGGTTTGAGGAGAAACTTGAGTCTCTGGGCGCGTCAGTGAAGCGGGTTTCCGATAATCGTCGCTAGGTGCCGGCTGCCGGTTCTTTTCCGGTACAAGGGGGAACCTAGATACTTGTCTTCCGGCCCAACACGACCGAAACGCGAGAGGAAAAGCGCCACCTTTGCTCTCATAATACTGTTCTGCCTGTTTACCGGAGTGTTTTTCTTCCTCCGGTCTCCTTATTTTCATATTCGCGAGTTCCGGGTTGAGGGGAACGAGCGGGTGATGAGGGACGAAATCGTGGCGAGGTGCGCCCAGGACTCGCTCAGCATCTTTGCGTTCGATACCGGGAAGGCCGAGGAACTCATTGAGTTTTCGCCTTGGATTGCGACTGCGGAAGTCCGCCGGAAACTTCCCGACAAGGTGATTATCTCGGTAACCGAGCGGACTCCCGTCGCGTTCATGCCCGCCGGAGATACTCTCTGGCTCATTGATGCCGAAGCACGTGTGCTGGGAGAGGACGACGGGACGTGGACGGGCCTGGTAGCGATTACAGGTCCCGAAGTCACGGCAACCCCCGGCCAATTTCTGGACAAGCATACTTATGGCCTTGGGCTCAGAGCCCTTGAGACTCTCGGGCCCGTTGCGGCAGAGAGGCTCACAGAAATAAGTGTACAGGGCGGAGAAGTAAGCCTTATACTGGACGATGGATGTCGGGTCCTCTTAGGAAAGGATTCGGGGGATCTCGCCGTGAAGGCGACGGTCCTTGAGTCGGTGCTTCAGGACCTCTCCCGCGAGGGGAAGATGGCCGAGCGGATCGACTTGCGCTACGAGAAGGTCGCCATCAAACTCAGGCTCATTGAACCCGCGGATCCTTGACCGGCGAGGGCCTTTCCGGTCGGTGAACCGGCAAGATCTTAGACCGGGAGATGATCGATGGAGTGGAGGTTAGTAAGGTCATGAGGCGAGGAACACAAGTCGCGCTCGCGATAATATTCGCTTTATTCGGCTTTATGTTGGCGATGCAGTTCCGCTCCAGGCCCGAGATAACGGGCCCCTTGCAGTATCAAAGGTCGGAAGAGCTTGCCATCCTCTTGAAACGTACCGAGGAGGAAAGGGACAAGCTCAGGGAAGAGGTGGCCAGCCTGAGGGACCAGCTGGCGGATACACAGTCGGCCGAGGACCAGGTACGGATCCTTCAAGAAGAGCTTTCCAAGGCCATGATTCTGGCAGGGATGGCGGAAGTACGTGGGCCCGGCATAAGCCTCATCCTTTCTGATTCCACTGCTCCGAGCCAGGTGGGACAGGACCCTAACCTTTTCGTGGTGCACGACAAGGACCTCTTGGAAGTCGTGAACGAAGTCTTCGCCGCCGGCGCCGAGGCGGTCAGCGTGAACGGTCAGAGGATAGTGGCGACGAGCGAGATCACCTGCGCAGGCAATGTCATCATGATTAACGGGGTGCGGCAGGCGCCGCCTTTCAAGATCCTCGCGATAGGTGACCCGGCCACGCTTGAGGGCGGACTCAAGATGCGGGGCGGCCTGATCGACAACCTGACCTTCTGGAAGCTCGAGGTCAAACTCACCGTAGAGGAAGAGATCACCATACCGGCTTACGCGGGACCCCTGTCGTTCAAGTACGCGAAGCCTGTTAAGAAGGAGGCCAAGTAAATGTGGTATCTGTTGGCAGGCCTTCTTGCCGGCGTGCTTGTTGGCTTGAAATTGCCCTGGACGGTCCCTGCGGTACTGGCGCGCTACATGGCTGTTGGAATCCTGGCCGGCGTCGATACCTCATTAGGAGGGCTCAGAGCGAGCCTTGAGGGTGAGTTCGACATAGTGATCTTCGCCACAGGCTTTTTCGGCAACGTGCTGCTTTCGGCCGGGTTTGTGTATGTAGGCGATATGCTCGGCATCGAACTCTACCTGGCGGCAGTCGTAGCCCTCGGAGTGAGAGTCTTCAACAACATGGGCCGGATAAGGCGCCTTCTTCTCAGAGATACCGCGAGCAATGGGAAAGAAGGAGCAAGACGGGGCAAGTAAGAAGGGAAATCGGTACTTACGTGGAACATATGCCAAAGCAGGGGAAGGTAGGTGGCTTTCTGTGGCAGGAGAAGAGCCGAGATACGCTAATCTGAAAGTTATCGGTGTAGGCGGCGGCGGGTCAAATGCCGTGAACCGAATGGTTGAAGCAGGTATCAAGGGTGTTGACTTCATTGCGGTCAACACCGACGCTCAAGCTTTGAATCTTGCTCTGGCGCCGACCAAGCTGCAGATCGGACAAGCTCTGACCAGGGGCTTGGGTGCGGGCGCCAACCCTGAAGTGGGGCAGAAGGCTGCCGAAGAATCTCGCGAAGAGATCATGGAGTGCCTAAAAGGCGCCGATATGGTCTTCATAACCGCCGGTATGGGCGGTGGGACCGGTACCGGCGGGGCACCGATAGTGGCGCAGTGCTCCAAAGAAGTAGGTGCCCTGACCGTTGGCGTGGTCACCAAACCGTTCTCTTTCGAGGGCAGGAGACGCATGAACACGGCCCTCGCCGGGATTCAGAACCTCCAGGAGCATGTTGATACCCTCATAGTCATTCCCAACGACCGTCTGCTTCAAGTGGTCCAGCGAGACACTTCCATAATTGAGGCCTTCCGAATCGCCGACGACGTGCTCCGGCACGGCGTCCAGGGCATATCGGACCTCGTCATGGTGCCGGGCCTCATAAACCTGGATTTCGCCGATGTTCGCACGATCATGATGGATACCGGGTCCGCCCTGATGGGCATCGGCATAGCCCGCGGCGAGGACAGGGCAGTTGAGGCGGCCAGGCAGGCCATCTCCAGCCCGCTCCTTGAGACGGGCATTGACGGAGCCAGAGGCGTGCTCATGAACATAACCGGCGGTCCTGACCTCGGGCTTTTTGAGGTCGACGCCGCTACCGAAATAGTCATGCAGGCCGCTGACCCCGACGCGAACATCATCTGGGGAGCCGTAATCAACAACGATTTCGAGGACATGGTGCAGGTTACGGTTATCGCCACAGGGTTTGACAGGGGAGGCGCGAAGCGCCCGCCGGTCTCCAGGCGGGAGCCGCTGCCGCCCATCGACGCCCAGGACATCCTCGAGGTGCCCTTCTTCTTGAGAAAGCAGAAAAGTGGCGAAAAGCCGCGGTAGAACCTCCTAAGAAGGACGCCAGGTAAGGACAAGGTTCGCACGCCTACGGTTGTATGATCGCCCTGTAATAAAGGGACGAGGTCCTGAATAGGCATTGCCTTGCGGGGTGATCGACCCGGATGGTCAGGTACATCTACTGGGACGTGCTTCTCCTTACGAACCTCGCCGTGAACTACATCATCTTGCTCGCGGCCGGGAAGCTATCGTACAGGAACATCTCCCATTGGCGCTTGGCCCTCTCCTCGCTACTCGGTTCCGTCTACGCCGTGTCCGCGCTGGTCGTGCCCCTCAAAGCCGCCTACTCGCTGCCTGCCCGGATAGCCTTCGGCCTCTTTATGGTTGCCCTCTCTTACCCGGGCGCGAGAGGAATTGCCCTCCTTAGAGTCACCCTATGCTTTTTCCTGTGCTCTGCCGTGGCTGCCGGCACGGCCCTTGCCCTGCAGAGCTTTGGCGGCCGAATCGCGGCCCAGGCTACTCTGTTCCAGGGAGAGGCGGTGGTCCACTGGTACGTCGTGGCCTTCTCTCTGGCGGTCTTGGCTGCGCTGCCGGTCCTCGCCAATATGAACGGGTACTCATCCCTCAGGCGACTGCCCCTCATGACCATCGAAGTGAGCATCGGCGGCAAAACGCTGGGCCTCACCGGGCTCGTCGATACCGGCAACAACCTGCGGGATCCGGTCTCGGGACTTCCGGTCATCGTGATAGACTGGGATGCTCTGCGAAACCTCATGCCGCCGGGAGTTTCCGCGTTCTTCATGTCCACTTGGGACGCCATACCCGCAGGTCTGCCGGAGACGAGCGTCGGGACTAGACTACGTCTCGTCCCCTATGAGAGCCTGTCCGGAAAAATGGGTGTCCTGCCCGGATTCCGGCCAGATCGTTTGGCTTTGGTAGGCAAGAACGGTCTAAGGGTGTTCAAGAACGCCATTGTGTGCGCTTCTCAAGAGCGGCTGAGCCCCAGCGGCCTCTACCAGGCTCTCTTGCACCCGGACCTCGTGAATCCCTGAAGTGTTTGAAAGCTTTGAGGAGGTGCCTCTCGTAATGCTCGCATCTTTTTGGACTCGCCTGGTTCGGGAGATCAACCTGCTCCTTCGCGCCCTCGGAGTAGGAGGCAGGATCGACTACATCGGAGGTACCGAGGCACTGCCGCCACCACTCACCCAAGAAGAAGAAGGCCTGCTCCTAAGTAGGCTGCGAACCGGAGACGTAGACGTGAGGTCTACCCTAATCGAGCGCAACCTAAGGCTGGTCGTGTACATCGCCAAGAAATTCGAAAATACCGGAATCCCCGTGGACGACCTTGTATCCATTGGTTCTGTGGGGCTTATAAAGGCGGTCTCAACGTTTGACATTGAAAAGAACATAAAACTCGCGACTTACGCGTCAAAATGCATCGAAAACGAAATCCTCATGTACCTCCGGAGGACCATGAGAGTGAAGTCGGAAGTCTCTTTCGATGAACCCCTCAATGTGGACGGTGAGGGCAACGAGCTGTGCCTCTCGGACGTAAAAGGCACGCCTGACGACCTCATCTACGGCGACCTCGAGAAGGAAGACGACCGCCAGACTTTGCGCACCGTCCTCGGCCGGCTTCCGTGGAGGGAACGGACGATCGTGGACCTGAGGTTCGGGCTCAAGGACGGAATCGAGCGCACGCAAAAGCAAGTTGCGGATATGCTGGGCATCTCTCAATCATACATTTCGCGGCTGGAGAAGAAAATAATGCAGCGGCTTTACAAGGAGATCGTGACCTTCCAGTAAACTCCTGTATAACCCCCGTGTGAGCTGTCAATACTCAATATGATTCGCTAAATATTGGAAGTTCACCGGGGGGGACTACCGCGCTTTGAACAAAGTCGAGATCTGCGGCGTCAACACAAGCCGTTTGCCGGTCCTGTCAAGCGCCAAAATGAAAGAGCTTTTCCTCGCGAAACAAGCCGGAGATACCACGGCACGCGAGAAACTGGTGAACGGCAATTTGAGGCTTGTCCTTTCCGTAATCCAGCGCTTTACCAACCGGGGAGAGAACGTGGACGACCTGTTTCAGGTCGGGTGCATCGGCCTAATGAAGGCCATAGACAACTTTGACCTCGGGCAGAACGTGAAGTTCTCAACTTACGCGGTGCCGATGATCATCGGCGAGATCCGCAGGTACCTAAGGGACAATAACCCCATCCGCGTCTCAAGGTCTTTGAGAGACGTAGCCTACAAAGCCCTCCAAGTGCGCGACACTCTCATCTCCCGTCTTGGCAGAGAGCCTTCCGTGAAGGAGATCTCCCAGGAACTCAAGACGCCCGAAGAAGAGGTCGTATACGCCCTGGACGCCATTCAGGAGCCCATAAGCCTCTTCGAGCCCGTCTACCACGACGGCGGTGATCCCATTTACGTAATGGACCAGGTCAAGGACGAGAAGGGCGAGGACAGCGCCTGGGAGCAGGAACTTACCATAAGCGAGTCCATGTCAAAATTATCCGAACGTGAGCAGGCAATAATAAGAATGCGGTTTTTTGAGGGAAAGACACAAATGGAGGTTGCTCAGGAAATCGGCATATCACAGGCTCAGGTGTCGCGCCTGGAAAAGGCGGCCCTCAGGCACATGCGCAAAGATATGCTGGTAGAAGCCTGAAAGGGGGTGGCGCATATCAAGCGAAGAAGGATGAGAAGCGCGCTTGGCCAGGCGCTCCTGCTGTCGGTTGTCGCGGGACTCATACTGTTCATGGGGTGGAGTTATTCACAGGCTAACAGAGCGGAGAAGGCCTATACGGACAACAACTTAATGAAGCTCAGGAATGATGACGCGATCCCGACCCACAAAGGGACGTCTCTAACGTCGCCCGGCGAGTGGCCTTCTCTCACGCCGGATAGCACGATCCGCCTGCACATCCCCGCCAACTCCGATGAGCCGGGCGACCAGAAGGTTAAAGAAGAGATCCGTGACGCAGTCATCGAGCGCTTCGGCGCCGACCTGAACGGGGTAGAAGACGCTCACGAAGCCGAGGATCTCCTCCGGAGCCGCCTCCCGGAGATCGAAGCGCTGGCCAATGAACACTTGAGGGCCAGCGGAGTGTCTTACAGCGCAAAGGCCGAGCTCAAGACGGTTCACTTCCCCGAGAAGACTTACCGCCTCGCGGGAGGAGAGGTTGTCCGCCTGCCCCAGGGAGATTACAAAGCGCTTCAGCTCACCTTGGGCACCGGCAAGGGCGCCAACTGGTGGTGTGTGATGTACCCGCCCCTCTGTTACTTCGATCTGGTCCAAAGAGGAGTGGTGCCGGGCACGTGGACTGACGTGAGTGTCCCGGCAGATGGAAGTGAGATGGGCGGGCCGGTTAAGGGCGTCGTCTTCATCGACGAAGAGCTGACGGAAGATGTAAAGGTAGAAATACGGTCCCTCATTCTGGACGCCGTGAGATACGGCATAATCAGGATCGGAAAGGCCCTTTCGGTCTTGGCCGGTGCTGGTCCGGCCCAAGCCGGCGTCTCCAACATGGATTGAAAACGCGGCACGGAGCATCTATCAGTCCACCCTCAATATAATGTTCTAGGGGGTGGTCTTGTGATCCGCGCCTCAGACCTGGCTACACGGGACGTTGTTAACACCGTCGACGGTCGCCGGCTGGGCAATATCGTCGACGTTGAACTGGACCTCACGAACGGACGGATCGTCGCGGTCATAGTCCCCGGCCAGCCCAAGATGCTCGGGGTCTTCGGCCGGTCCGACGATTACGTCGTTCCTTGGGAAAACATCAAGAAAATCGGAGAAGACGTAATCCTCGTGGAGATATCCGAACGGTACCTGAGGAGAACTCACTAAGAACACGCCGCCACGCTTTGCCTTGACTTACCGGGAAAGAGTGCCATACTTTCATACTGGGAAGCAAGCGAAATGAGCCCATTTCCAGGAGAAAGAGACTGTTGGCCAGACGCTATCGCTCCAAGGCAAAGCTCAGAACACTCACCCAGAGGGTAATCCTTTTTGCGTTACTCTTGTCTTTGGTATTGCTTCTTACTTGGCCTTACCTCAGGACGGCTCTCTTGCGGGCGACAATACCGGTCGGACGCGGCTCTCTCGGCACTCTGGAGGAGAGGACCGACGGTGAAGCCGTGTTCGCAGGAGGCGTGTCCCTAGTAATAGCGCCCGCCCCCGGCAATGTCAGGTTCCTGGTGCGAGACGGAGAGTCGGTCAGGACGGGGCAGGCAATAGCCGAAGTCGGGAAGCCGGAGGCCAGAGAAGCATTTGATGACAGCCTTGAGTTTGCGAAGGCGCGGCTTGCCGCATACGAAAAAGAGACCCAAGAGGAGTTTGAGAGGCTTTCCGCCCAGGTAGAGGATTCCTACGAGAAGGCCGTGAACCTCCTTTTCCTCTCCCGGGAGGCGTCCGCCAAGGGAGAACTGGAACTCTTGGCACAGCACGAGTCCTTGCTTGAGGCCGAGGAGAAGAGCCTGAGGGAAAGCGCCGACCGCCTGGCCGAGATAGAGGAGGAGAGGGCGGACCTCGCTGCCCGAGTGGCGGCTATCGAAGCGCTTCAGGCCTCGTCGGTGGTTCAGGTGATCTCGCCAACCTCCGGGGTGTTCTCCACCGAGGTTACCTCGATTGAGGCCAAGTTCACTAAGGACTATCTCGCCGGGAAGAGCGCTGCCGAGATAGCCATCCTCGCGAGAGAGGCCCGGGAGATAAAACCCCAAACCGTCAAAGACGGACAACCGGTCCAGGTCGGAGACTCTCTAGGCAGAGTCATCTCCGGTCAGAGCGTTTCTTTCTTCCTTCCCATTAAGACTGAGGACAAGCCCTCCTTGAGGCAGGACGGCAGAGTCGAACTTGCCTTAAGCGATGGTACCACTTTGCAGGCAAGGGTCACCGAAGTGATCGACGGGAAGCCCCCGGGGTATTCCATCATTGTCGGAGAGATAAGCGTGATGCCCGTTTCGTCGCTCAAGAAGACGGACCACGTAGGACTTATCGCCAAGACACAATCCGGTGTTGTCTTACCGAAGTCGGCCCTGTTGGAGCACGAAGGCCGGCAAGGGGTACTCTTAGTCCAGAAGACGTTCGCGCGGTTTCGCGAAGTCCAGGTACTCATGGTCAAAGGAGACAAAGCAGTTGTGAAAGGCATCGACGAGACAGACGAAATAGTGCTTCGAGGATGGGGATTCCTGGAGGGCAAAAGGGTGAGATGATAAAGACAAGTCTTCAGGCGGTACTGGAACGAGTAAGAGAAGCTTGCGAGAGGTCCGGGCGAGATCCGGGTGAAGTGAAAGTGATGGCGGTCACCAAGTCGGTGAGCCCGCATCTCATCCGCGACGCAGTAGATGCCGGCCTGGTCCTCTTTGGAGAGAACCGTGTACAAGAAGCCCGGAAGAAAGTGTCGGAAGGCGTCTTTCAGGGTGTCTCCATCTGCATGATCGGGCATCTTCAGACCAACAAGGCTTCCATGGCAGCAAGAGTTTTCGACGAAGTCCACTCGGTCGACTCGATCCGTGTCGCGGAAGCACTTGATAAGTTCGCTTCAGTTTACAGGAGCGAGCCGCTTCCCGTGCTCATGGAGGTAAACGCGGGACGCGACGTCGCGAAACACGGCGTGGACCCTGACGACGCCCTTGAGCTTGCGCGTCACATCTTGTCGCTACCATCACTCCGCCTGAAAGGCATGATGACCGTGGCGCCTGCCTCGGGCGGGAGCCTAGCCGCGCGTGAGTGCTTCCGGACGCTGAGGACCCTTAGGGACGAAATGGTGAAGTCGGGGATTAATCCTGAGTATTTGAGGGAGTTGTCGATGGGGATGTCCGGCGACTTCGACATCGCGGTGGAGGAAGGGGCCACTATTATCCGGCTGGGGACCGTTCTCTTTGGGCCGAGGTCCTGATAGGGACTTACTGACTGCATCACAAACCGTTCTTAGTGCAAGAAGGTACTGCCTTGCTTCCTGTTGAACCTATCATTGTGATGAGGCAAGTCCGAGGAGGGTCCCGAAATGGCTCCTACTGACGAATCCAAGCCCCTCGATGTCGAAGTCCGCAGGCTTACGCCGCTGGACATTCACAATAAGGAGTTCTCTAAGGCTTTTAGAGGTTACAGCGAAGATGAAGTCGACGAATTCCTCGACCTTGTAGTCGCGGAGTTCGAAAGGCTCATACGAACTCAAGAGGAACTCCAGGTGGAGCTCTCGGGCCTCGAATCCCGGATAGAGCATTACCGGGGACTCGAGGAGACCTTGAAGAACGCCATAGTCCTTGCTCAGAA
>DUSU01000009.1 GCA_012842425.1 Candidatus Fermentithermobacillaceae bacterium
CTTCGTGATATGATCCATCTTACCGGCTCTCCTTTCGTTTGTGGCTCTGCACCGGAGTGCTAATCACATCCAGTGTAACCCACGGCTAACGACTGTGGGGGCCGGCCTCGTTCATTATGACTAGGACCTCGATGCGTGTCACATGTTGTCAAGTGGGACCTGTCGAGGTGAAGTGTTGGTGTCGAGGTACGGAAACGCCGAAGATCGAACTATCTACGCTGATGTCGTTAACGGGGTAGGTCAGTACTCTCTGTGGCCTGCGCATGAATCCCTTCCTAACGGATGGACGGGGCTCGGCAAGACCGGGTTGAGGCAGGAATGTCTCGATTACATTGGGATGCTGATGGCGAAGGGGCAGAGTGGTCCGGCTGACCGACCCGCGGCCGGCGGAGGACCTAGATAGATCGGCCTGAGGGTTATCATCGATGTAACTGTCCGCCTTCGACCTTTAACAGGCGCCATTCCTCATCGCTTTGGAGATTTCGCAGGTGTCTAGGCGTGGCCTTTTTCGACCTTCGCTCTGGACGATCATGCATTTGCGTCCCTGAACCAACCTACCGTCCTCTCCAGACCTTCTCTGAAGGATACCCTGGGGGTGAATCGGAGGACTTCTCCTGCCAGCTCCGTAGAGGCAAGTGAGCGCATGAGGTCTCCTTCTCTCTTCGGCCTGTAGATTGGCGTGAGGCTCGTCCCCAGAATCTCGTTGATTACGTGGACCAAGTCGTTGATGGAGTACTCGGTGCCGCTCCCGATATTTATCGTCTGGCCGGATATGCCCGGTATGCTTGCCGCCGCGAGATTGGCTTCGACGACATCATCTACGTGAATGAAGTCCCTCGACTGAGTTCCGTCACCGAAGATGACCGGCCTTTCTCCTTTCAGCATGGTGGATATGAACTTCGGTATCACGGCCGCATACTCCGAAGTGGGACTCTGTCTCGGGCCGTACACGTTGAAATACCGGAGACACACCGTCTCAAGTCCGTAGAGATCGCTGTACATCTTTGCGTAGATCTCTGTCATGTACTTCGTGCAAGCGTAGGGCGATATAGGGCCGGGGGTCATGGTCTCTACCTTTGGCAAAGCCGGAGAATCCCCGTAGACTGCGCATGACGAAGCCAGGACTACTCGTCTTACGCCTGTATCTCTGGCGGCAGTAAGGACTCGGAGGCTTCCATTCACGTTGATGTCATTAGCCCCTAAGGGGTCCTTGACAGACCGTGGGACGGATACAAACGCTGCCTGGTGGAAGACGGCTGTAGCACCCGCGAAGAGGCTCTTCAGGAGTTCCTGATCCCTAATGTCTCCGTTGACGAACTTGAGATGTGCGTCCAAGCCCTCAAGGTTGCTAAGATCTCCGGTGGACAGGTCATCTATCACAACGACCTCATGACCCTCTGCTGCGAGCCTGCGCACCAAGTTCGAACCTATGAAACCCGCTCCACCCGTTACCACATACTTTGCCAAAAGGAAGACCCCCGATTATCAAGTGACCTCATGGTAGAGTATCACGTCTCTTGCTTTGTCGATTCTTGCTCGCCAGGCAGCAAGTATCGCTCAGATGTTCCGCGTCATCTATTCTAGTGACACGCAAACCTATCCTGCGGGTTCTAAGAGTTCTACCCCAGCATCACCCTATACACCTTCTGCGGTCGGCCCCTCGTGCCGGCCTGGTTAAGCCCCGCGACTCTCGCGAGGCCGGCTTCCTCCAGTCTGGCGAGGATCCGCCTGGCGTTTCGTTCCGACATCGACATGTACGCGGCGAGGTTGTCTGCGGTGATGAACAGAGACCCGTTTGCCCGCAGCGCCGCTTGCACCCGGCTGAGTGTCGCGACGCTGAGGCCGCTCTGGGATGACATTGAGACAAGAGCAGGGTCGGTCGTGGAAGTTGTGAACTGGAGAGGATGTAGGGGGGACGTTTGAGCAGGCCCAAGCGGCCCGACCACACGGCTGTCCTCAAACACTGCGAAGGCGCAGCTCTGTGATGTTTCCATCGCGTAGTTGATTGCGAGGGAGGCGTTGGCGAACGAAAGGCTCGCGGTGGGCGCGGATTGCGTCAACCTACTGTAGGAATGCCACCCCACCACCTGCATGCCGGTGTCACAGAATACTCCATGACTGATTGACCTAAGCCACTGTCGCAGCGGGGTTACCTTCCCCGCCAACACTGGCAGGTTGTCCGTCACCTCGCCAACCACTCGTCTTAACGCCTCGCGCTCCTTGGACACTACTTCCGGTA
>DUSU01000067.1 GCA_012842425.1 Candidatus Fermentithermobacillaceae bacterium
AGGCTCATGGAAGGCCGCACGACGGTTGTTATCGCCCACAGGCTGTCGACGATCCGTAACGCCGACAAGATTGTTGTTTTGAGCGAGGGTGAGATCGTCGAGGAAGGCCGCCACGAGGAACTCCTTGAGAAAGGCGGCCTCTACGCGAGGCTTGTGAGGATCGACGCCGACCCGGCGGGTGCCGGCGTCGAAGTGATGGCTTCGGCGAATTAGCCGGAGCGAGGAGGGGCTCGCAGCAGCCGGCGCCTAAGCACTGAGTTCGGAGAAGTAGCCGGAGTTAGGGCAGAGGGCCGGAAGCTCGGGCACCTGGCAAGTCGCAGAACACCTCATGTTTAGTTAACGGGAGTCCGCTTCTCGGACTCCCGGCCCTTTTTCTCTTAGCAACCCAGGGCGCCGGCTCAATGTAGCTTACCCCCACATCCCACCTGCCCTCGACGAGTCTTTGTATCATTTGGGCGCATCCTTAACAAACTACCTCAGGAACCATGACATGCCATTTCCAGAAAGCGAGAGTGAAAGAATGAGGATGTCGGCTTTAGATTGGATCGCCGCGATACTTACGATCATCGGTGGGCTGAACTGGGGCTTTATCGGTTTCGCAGGCTTCAACCTGGTCTCTTCCATCTTCGGTGAGGGGACCATGGCCGAGCGCATTGTCTACTCTCTTGTCGGGTTGTCGGCGCTCTATCAACTCATCCGCCTCCTGTTCAGGGAGTCAGTTACCGAGAGGACCGATCGGCGCTAGGGAGGCCGTCTTTCTCCTGGCGGAGATCCTTCCTCCTGCAGGCGATTGCGCCCTAGAGCGAAATACGATAGTACGAGATACAAGAGTCCAACGAAAAGCTGGGGGCAGGACCCCGGGCCTAACCGCCGGTTCCGGTTGAGGCCGGGGAGACCTGCCCGCTGCCTATTCCATCCCGTCCCATTTCCATCCCATTCCGTTCAACAACATGCCCCTGCTTTTCACTGTCTTACCTGACCTGAGCCTGAGACCAGGTACTTGTACGCGACCATCTCATTGAGGCCTACCGGGCCTCTGGCGTGGAGTTTTTGTGTGGAGATGCCCATCTCGCCGCCGAAACCAAACTCTCCTCCATCGGTGAACCTTGTGCTGGCGTTCCAGTACACGCATGCTGCGTCGACTTCTGCCTGAAACCGTACGGCAGCCTTTTCGTCTTGGGTGACTATGGCTTCCGAATGGCCCGTTCCGTGTTTGGCGATGTGGCGTATTGCTTCTTCGAGGTCATCCACGACTTTTATCGCCAGGGTGAGGCTGAGGTACTCCGTGTCCCAATCGTCCTCGGTGGCCTGTATTACCCACGGTACGACTGATGCCGTCTCCCAGCATCCGCGGATCTCGACGCCTCTACACCGGAGCCGTTCGCAGATGTCCGGTAGGATACTGCCGGCTACATCTCTGTCCACCAAGACTGTTTCGGCTGCGTTGCATACAGACGGGTTCTGGCACTTGGCGTTCAGGATTATCGACGCAGCCATCTCCGGGTCGGCGTCTTTGTGGACGTACACGTGGCAGTTGCCGACGCCCGTTTCTAGGACAGGCACCGATGCCTCTTCAACTACGGTCCTTATGAGCCCGGCTCCGCCGCGGGGTATCAAGAGATCGATGAGGCTCCGCGCATGCAACATCGCGCGCACGCCGGCCCTGCCCGCCGCATCAAGGTATACGACTGAGTCCGTTGGGAAACCGGCATGTTCGAGTCCCCTGTGGAGGGCCGAAACGATGGCCAGATTGGTTTGGCGGCTCTCGCTCCCGCCCTTCAGGATGGCAGCGCTGCCGGATTTGAGGCAGATGGACGCAGCATCAGATGTTACGTTAGGACGGGATTCGTAGATAACTCCGACCACGCCGAAAGGCACAGATACCTTTCTTATTCGGAGGCCGTTTGGGCGCTCGAATGCCTCCAGCACGCGCCCCACCGGGTCGGGAAGGGTGGCCAAGGCGCGGACCGCTCCGGCCATGCCCCTTATCTTGGATTCCGACAGGGTGAGGCGTGAGATGAATGCCGCCGGGTAGCCGGTCGAGCGGGCGGCGGCAACGTCTTCCTCATTGGCCTCAAGGATGCTCGCGAAAGATGCCTCGAGCGCTTGAGCCATGGAAATGAGTGCACTGTTCTTGGCGGTAGAACTCGCCTTGGCCAAGAAGCCCGCAGCTTTACGGGCCCTTTGAGCTGCTTCATGGACTGCGTATTGAGCGTTTGGGGAACCGGTATTCTCGCTGGCTGACTGATTTTCCGCGCTGCCGGCCATCACTTGGTCGTACCCTCCGTCCGCACCTCCCGGCGCGCAGCACGCGCAGGCACGCTCCGTCTTCTTGGCCTCTATCCTCAGTTTGTCCATGTCATCGCTACCTCCTCTGCACGTGTCTGTGCGTGACTTAACAGTTCGGTTAAGAGTCGGGTGCTCCGTGCGCTATCTCAGAGCCACGTCTTGCGGATGCGGCTCACCGCCCGGCTTTGCTTGCGCTGTGTAGAGGTCTCTCTCGTCATCCGCGGGGGCGAAGTACGTCCCAATGTCCTGACCGGACGCGGCTGCGAGAAGTGCCCCCGGCCTGCTCCCGTTGGCGATAACGACCGGGATCCCGCTTCCCACGGCCATCTCGGCTGCCCACAGCTTCGTGACCATGCCCCCGGTGCCGGCGCGGCTTCCCGACGACTCCTGCGCATCTGAGCCTGTTGGACGCTGGAGAGAGCCGTTTGCCGGCTGCGACGGCGAGACTGCCATGGCGAGCACCTTGTCGTCCACTCGGTCCACGTTCCTTAGGAGACGGGCGTTGGGGTCTTTCCGCGGGTCTGCGCTGAACAGGCCGTCAGTGTCGGTCAGGATGATCAGGGCTCCGGCCTCAACGAGGACGGCCACCCGGGCAGAGAGGGTGTCGTTGTCCCCCAGTTTGATCTCATCCACGGACACAGCGTCATTCTCATTGATGACTGGCACGATCCGTCTGGAGCACAGCTCTTCCAGAGTGTTCCGGCAGATGGACGACCTCTTGGCGATGGTGAAATCGTCCTTTGTGAGAAGCACTTGGGCTATGGTTATCCCGTACTTCGCAAAGAGGGTCTCATAGGTCTGCATGAGTACGGCCTGACCGATTGCGGATAGGACTTGCTTGTCGGATACAGACGCACTCCCCGTCGAACCGGTGCCGCGACGTACGCCCGCCGGCGATGAGATCTGCGAGTTCAGCTTGCCGCGACCGGCCGCGACTGCGCCGGAGGAAACAAGGATGACTTCCCGCCCAAGAGACATGAGTTCGGCGATCTGGCGGACGAGCTCTTCCAAGACTTTGATGTTGAGACCCCCTGTGGGGTCGGTTACCGTGGAGGACCCTACCTTGACCACTATCCGGCTTGCCTTCATCAGCACGTGGCGGGTGACGCTTTGGGCCATTTCCCGAGATCTCGCTTTGGCGCGCGCCATGGCCTCTTCGACGAGGAGGTCCAAGCGTTTGCCTTCAAAGACGCTGAGCGCCGCCGCTGTCGTACCGTTGGGCGAGGTAACCTGTCGCACAAGATCAGAAAGACCGGTCTGGCTCTGGGAAACCAGGCGTCCGGCGCCGGCAAGAGTCTGCCTGGCCAGCTGTTCGGAGAGGACAGGATCCAAACCCATCCTGGCTCCCGCAGCGGCCATATCCTGGGCAAGCCTGAAGAAGTACGCGGGGCCGCTCCCGGAGAGCGCCGTCACGGCATCGAGGTCCTCTTCGCTGACCCAGAAGACCTTGCCCGTAGCGCCCAATATCGTTTCAGCCAGGGCCTTGCCGGCTGCTCCGATGCCCTTTCCCGGGCTCGCGGCCATCACGCCTTCGCCGACCTGGGCGGGTATGTTAGGCATGGACCTCACTACGGCGAAGGCCTCTCCCAGGTGCGTTTCGAGATACCCCAGGGGGATGCCCGCGGCCACCGATATGAGGAGCTTTTTGGTCGCTGTGCAGCCAGTTCCCAGGGCATTTCGGACCGCTTCCAGCACCTCCGGCACCTGAGCAGGCTTGACCGCAAGGACTACCGTATCGGAGAGATCCAGCAGCTCCGGTATCCCCCTGGCCGGCTCCACGCCGTACTGCGAGGCGAGCCTGCCCAGCCGCTCCTTGTTCGACTTATTCACTGCGACGATCCGGCCCGGGTCCAAGAGGTTGGCTGCTAGGAGCCCGCGGATCATCGCTTCGGCCATGTTGCCTGCGCCAATAAACCCTATAGTTCCCACCGGCGTCTTTTCTTTCATCTTCCATTCCTCCCTGACTCCACGGTGCTAAGACAAAAACCCTTCGTCCCTAAGGACGAAGGGTTGCTTCGCGGTACCACCTTATGTTGGGCATGTCTCTTGCCCCGCTCAACGAGTTCAACGGAAGCCCAGGCTTCGCGTAAACTCCGTCTCTGATATCGGGTAGACTCCCCGTCAGACTCGTCGCCTGAAGGCTCACGGGCGGGTACGAGGTCCCTTTGGGCCGCCATCTCACCAACCGGAGGCTCTCTGTTTCCTGGGTAATCCTCTTGCTCCCGGTCAACGCCTTGGTATCGGTTTTGGCGATTATACTCCCACACGACCGAGCGCACAAGGGGGTAGCGCACGATCACCCTTATTAGCTGCAGGAAACGACCACCACCGAAAGGACTGGAACCTACGGTTTGCGAAATATCAAATAGGGGGTGCCATCATGAGAATAGGCATAGCGGGGTTTTCCGACGAAACCTGTACGTTCTGCAAGGAACCTACGACGGTAGAGAGGTTTGAGCAAGGTACGCTGAGAGGTCAAGCGATCCTCGAGAGAAGCCGCGGGATCCCGAACTACATTAACGGTTTCATGCGCGTCTTGGAGGCCGAAGGTGCAGAGATGGTTCCCACCGTGGCTGCGAGCAAAGGTCCCGGCGGGTTCTCCAGCTGGCTGACGACCGAGTGTTTCGATAAGTATTCCTATGAAATCGCGGATGCGCTCAAAGCCGCAGGCAAGCTGGACGGAGTACTGCTTGCGCTTCACGGAGCAATGGCCGTGACCGGCGTGCCCCGGCCCGAAGCCGAACTGGTCCGGAGGGTAAGGAAAGCCGTGGGCGATATCCCCATCATGGTGACCTTGGACCTGCACGCCAACGAGGACCAGGAGCTGGCGGATGCTGCGGACGCAGTCTTTATCCTGAAGACATATCCCCATGTGGACTCTCAGGAGATAGGCGAGATTGCCGCCAAGTGCATGGTTGAAACCGTCCGCGGGAACTTCAAGCCGACAATGGCCTGCAGGAGGCCGGGCATCATCTCGGCGAGCATCTATCAGGCTTCGGAATACCATCCCATGAAAGACATCTATGACAGGTGCCGTGAGTGGGAGAAGAAGCCGGATGTCTACTGTGTTTCTGTGGCACCGGGTTACGCCTACGCGGATGTTGTGGACGCGGGGATGTCGGTCTTCGTGGTGACCAACAACAACCGGGCCTTGGCCGAGGAGATAGCCCAGGATATCTCCGATTTCGCGTGGAGCCTTAGGGAGTCCTTTTCGGAGCCTTTGCCCGGCGCGGAAGAGGCCACAAGGATGGCCATGCAGCTAGTAGCCGAAGGCAAGGGCCCCGTCGTGATAGCCGACGGCGCCGACCGAATCGGAGACAGCACTCATATGCTCAAAGAACTCCTGAGACAGGGGGCAAAGAACTGGGGTATTCCGGGCATCACCGACCCGAAGGCAGCCGCCTGGCTCGAACAGAACGCCAAGGTAGGGGACACGGTTACGATCAAGATCGGAGGATGGTACGACGAAAACTCGGGCGAGCCTGTTGAGATAACCGGCAAGGTTACCTTCATGGGCAGGCCGGTGTACAAGTTGATCGGGCCCATGGGCAAGGGTGCGACCGTGCGTGACGCGTTCATCGCCACCATCGACCTGGGAGATAACCGGTATGTTGTGGTGTCCCAGAGGATGCGGGGAGCGAACGACTCGGCCGGTTTCACCGCCGCCGGCATCGACTACACGAAACTGGACATCATCGTCCTGAAAGACAGGGTCCACCACCGGGTCTACTGGGACAGCGTCGCGAAGGTGGATATCCGCACGAGTGTTCCCGGTCAGGGGCCTTCCGACCTGAGCCTCCTCCACTATGAGAATATCCCCGAAGACATATACCCGGTGGGGAAGAAGTGGCGGAAGTGACCAGTCTTTCTGTATTGTGGACTAGATGGTGACTGAGTCTCGAGGTATGTGATGCAAGTAGAGTAGGATAAGAGTCCGGGAGCCTTCCTGACCCATGCAAAGGGAGGCTCCCTCCTCAAGTACTGAAAGGGGTGAGTGCTTGTGGCGTACAGCATTGCTATTGGAGGACACAGGCACGGCCCCGGTTCCTCAGTCTAGCTCCTGACTCCTCCGAGGCCCAAGGTTTCTAGACTCGGCGCTAAGTCAAGCCGCCGGGAAGTGCCTCCCCGGTCTCAAAGAACTCGGGCTGTGACCTGTGCGCGAATGGTAAGGGCGTGCCTAAGCACGTTCCTGAACAGAGGCCAGAGTTTAGGAGACTGGGAGGAACACCACCTTGCAACATGTATCTGAAGCCGTGGTCGCGGCCGTGGCCCCGCCGCTCAAGCAGGGCACCATTGACCGATATCTCCTTCTCGCCGCCCAAGCGGGCATTGACCGAGCTGTCTGCATCAACAAGATCGACCAGGTGGCCTGCCGAGAGGGGCCGGGCCGGACAGGACCGCCAGGTGCGATCAGGGGGGAATTCCGCCCATCCAGTAGGCGCGTAGACCGTAGGAAGGCGCTTGATGAGGCGCTGGAGGACGGTGAGTGTTTCTAGGGACTTTCCCTGAAGGGTCAGGAAACCGGAAGCCCGAAACCTTTTCCTGGGGAGGCGTGAACATGGACAGAGACCACAACCTGCCGGATGTATGTGAAGCCGGTATCAAGGACCTTCAGGAGCGGATGTCGAGGGGTGAGACCTCTTCGAGGGACCTGGTGAAAGCTTACCTCGACAGGATAGCGAGGTACGACAAGGCGGGGCCCCGTCTGAACTCCATTCTGGAGGTTAACCCTGACGCGGTGTTTATCGCCGAAGCCCTGGACCTGGAACGGGCGCGAAAAGGCCCCCGCGGACCCCTCCACGGGATACCCATAGTCGTGAAAGACAACATCGATACGGATGACAAGATGCACACGAGCGCCGGGTCTCTGGCGCTGGCAGAATCCTACGCGTCAAGGGACTCTTTCGTCGCGCAGAAGCTCCGGGAGGCCGGCGCGGTCATACTCGGCAAGAGCAACATGACCGAGTGGGCCAACTTCATGACCGAAGGTATGCCCAACGGGTACAGCTCCCGGGGAGGCCAGGTGCTTAACCCCTACGGTCCGGGGAGGTTGGATGTAGGTGGTTCCTCGTCAGGGTCAGGTGCTGCGGTCGCCGCGAGCCTGGCTGCAGCCGGTATAGGCACCGAGACGCACGGCTCCATCCTCAGCCCTTCTTCCAGCAACGGTCTGGTGGGGATAAAACCCACGGTGGGCCTCATCAGCCGTTCCGGTATAATCCCAATATCACATGTCCAAGACACGGCGGGTCCCATGACGAGGTGCGTAGAGGATGCCGCCGTCTTGCTGGGAGCCCTCACCGGAGTTGACGAGAGGGACCCTGCCACCTGGCGGTCCGAGGGGTTCTACCACAAGGACTATACGCAGTTCCTGGATAGGGACGGCCTGAAGGGAAGACGTATCGGTATCCCGCTGGACGATTACGGCAAGCTCGACGAGGAAAGAGCCGCGCTTGTGAAAGCGGCCGAGGAGGCACTCAAGGACCTCGGAGCGACCGTGGTCGACATTAGCCCCGACCGCCCGCAGGGCTGGACCTCGAGGAGCCTGACCTATGAGTTCAAACCCGCCATTAATGCGTATCTTTCCGCACTGGCGCCCCACATACCGGTTCATTCACTTAAGGAAGTCATCGAGTTCAACAAGCAAAACCCGTACAAGATGCTCCGCTACGGTCAGACCACCTTCCTGGCGGCGGAAGCGACCAGCGGGACACTCACCGAACCCGAGTACATCAGGTTGCGGGCTCAGGACGACTACCTGTCGAGGGAGAAAGGTATCGACTACGTCCTAGGCAAGTATGAACTGGACGCCCTCGTGTATCCCGGTATCGGGTGTACGACGCTGGCGGCGAGGTCCGGTTACCCGGCGATAACGGTACCCATCGGGGTGACACAGGAGTCACGTCCCGTGGCCATCACTCTTACCGCCAAGGCCTGGTCCGAACCGCTTCTTCTGGCGATGGCCTATGCTTTTGAGCGGGCGACGTCTTTCCGGAAACCGCCGGTCCTCGACTGAGCGCCTCTCGATTGAGAGGTCCTCAATCGAGAGCTGCTGAACTTGCAAGACACTCTTCCGTGATATTGAACGCCGCTCCGGCCGGCGCCTCCAATCGGGGGGCCGAAGTAACTCCGCCGTGACTGTCAACATAATATGTGGCAGTGATCTCGAAAGGAGGGTTCCTCCATGGGAGGCTTCGGCGGCGGAAGCAGCTGGGCGTTTGTGTTGTTCCTCATTCTCATCCTCCTGGTTCTCGGCCTGTTCTGCGGCATCTGCTGATAGGGCCGGAGTAAGCCAAGAGGAATCTGGGCAGCCGCAAGGCTGCTCCCTCCTTTATGCTGCGTGACCTGGAGTAACACTGTTTATTGAACCCTTCCGCGACTGCGTGTAGAATCAGGGACGTCCGGATTTCGCAGAGGGCAGTCGCCTTTCTACCATGGACGCAGTAGGCGCAGTCCGCCTATGGGCTGCCGTGAAAGATTCCCTCCTGGGGAAATGATCTGCTTTGGAAGCGTTCATGGAGTCAGGCGGCCACGGGGACACATGGCCCACGGAGAAAGGGTGCTGACACTGACTACACGAGGAAGCTATAGACAAGATTTCACCGAGGGCAGTATACCGAGGCACCTAATCACGTTTTCGCTCCCCATGTTTCTGGGGAACGTCCTGCAGGCCCTGTACAACACCGTAGACAGCATTTGGGTCGGCCGTTATCTCGGTAAGGAAGGTCTTGCATCGGTTTCGGTGAGTTTTCCCATCATATTCGCCGTTGTCGCGCTGGCCATGGGGATTGGCATGGCCACGACCACGCTGGTCGCCCAGTACTCGGGAGCGAGAGACACGGGGATGGTCAGGAAGTCCATAGCGAACTCGCTGCTTCTCACGCTGGTCGTCGGAGGGGTGAGCAGCGCTCTCGGAGTTATCTTCAGGCGAGAGCTCCTTGCCCTCATTAACACCCCTCAAGAGATCATGGATTGGGCATCCGACTACCTGGGGATCATCCTGGGCGGCGTGTTCGCCACATTTATATACAATCTGGTTTCGGCCGTCATGCGGGGCCTAGGCGATTCGCGGACGCCGCTTATATTCCTTACTTATGCGACCGTCCTCAACATAATACTGGACCCCTTGCTCATTTTCGGCATTGGTCCTTTCCCTTACATGGGTGTATCTGGGGCAGCTCTGGCGACAATCATCGCGCAGGCCTTTTCCGGTATCCTCGGCATCCGCCACATGATGAAGCACGGCTACCTGACACTTGACCGCGAGGACTGGCGGGTTGACTTCAGGCTGGTCCGCCTTACTTTCGGTATAGGGCTCCCGGCAGGGGTGCAACAAGTTATCGTGTCTCTCGGGATGCTGACGATGACATCGCTGGTGAACAGGTTCGGTTCATCCGTCACTGCGGCTTTCGGAGTCGGCGGCCGGCTTGACCAGTTCGCGTTCATGCCCGCCATGACCATGGGATTGGCCGTGACCTCTCTGGTCGGCCAGAACCTAGGTGCCGGGAAGCACGAAAGGGTCAAGGAGGTTGTCCGCTGGAGCATCCTCATGACCGTCGGCATCACGAGCGTGGTAAGCCTGGTGGCTATCTTGTTCCCCCGGCCTCTCCTCAGCACCTTCACGAGCGATCCCGATGTGCTCAAGGAAGGCATAGGATACCTCAGGATTGTTGCTTTCGCCTACATTCCGTACGCGCTTATGTTCATGCTGTCAGGGATACTCCGGGGGGCAGGGGACACCGTCCCGTCGATGCTTATCTCTATAATCACGCTTTGGTGCGTGAGGATCCCTCTGGCCATGCGCTTCTCAAAGGCCATGGGGAGCAGGGGCATATGGCTGGGCCTGGCCATCTCGCCGGCGATCGGTGCTAGCCTCAACTACTTGTACTTCTTATCGGGGCGCTGGAAAACCCGCGCGGTGACGCGGAAACCGGAAGAACAGGGTCCTGTTTCCGTGGAGGCTAACGGGGGGAAAGAAGTCGTGCCGTGACCCGTTCGCACTACACCTGACCGTGACCTCTCTAAGGTCGGAAGCATAGTCTGGCCTGATGGAGGGAATCTCGGGTTTCATGGACATAGCGCAGATCTGTGCGGCCGCCTGTAGGCAGGGAGCGTCGGATATCCACATAACGGTAGAGTCACCCCCGGCGGTGAGAGTCCACGGCGAACTCGTGCGAATGCCTTTCTCGGCGCTCTCGGCGAGAGAGACCGATGAACTCCTCAGGTCTTTCTGCCCGCCTGACAGGCTGGAGAAGTTCCGCTCCTCAGGACAGGTTGATTTCTCCTACAGCATCCCTGGAACCGGGCGCTTTCGCGTAAACGCCTTCAGGCAGAGAGGTTCGACGGCGATGACAATACGGGTCCTCCGCGGCCAGGTCCCCCGTCTTGTCGACCTCGGGTTGCCGGATGTGGTCGCAAGGTTCCTGACCCTCCGGAACGGCCTTGTGCTCATAGCAGGAGCCACAGGCTCGGGCAAATCCTCAACTCTCGCGGCCATCGTGGCGGAGATAAGCAGCAACTACCCTTACCACATAATCACCCTGGAGGACCCGGTGGAGTTCCTCCACAAGCACGGCAAAGGGATAGTGAACCAACGCGAGGTCGGGTCGGACACTCCTTCTTTCGCTGAAGGAGTGAGGGCTGCGCTCCGGGAGGACCCGGACGTGATAGTGATAGGGGAACTCCGGGACCACGAGACCGCCGCTACCGCTCTCTCGGCCGCTGAAACGGGTCATCTGGTCCTGGCCACTATGCATGCCCCGCGGGCTACCGGGGCCGTAAATCGCCTCACCGATCTCTTCCCGTCCGAGTACCATAGGCAAGTCCGCGCCCAGATATCCGAAGTGCTGGAGGGGATCGTGGCCCAAGAGCTTCTTCCCAGGGCTTCTGGGTCGGGCAGGGTCGCTGCCTGCGAGGTCCTCGTGGCCACCGACGAAGTAAGACGGCTTATACGCTCTGGAGAGACACACCGCCTGCCGGGGGTAATCGCCCGGGGCGGAGCCGGGATGATCACTATGGAGCAGTCGGTTGAGGCGCTCTGCGCCGCAGGCGACATAAGCCTGGAGATCAGGAACGCACGGCTTTGACACGATCACGTGGATCTCGGGCGGATCCCGGGCGCATCCGGGGGGAACCTGAACCGGCCTTCTTTGAAGAGCCTCACGCAGGCTTGAGCCACGTCGGGATCATAAGCTCTTCCCGCCTTTGTGGAGATCTCGTCGAGTGCGGCCTCAATGCCCGGGGCCGGACGGTACGGGCGGTCGTTGGACATTGCTTCGACGGTGTCGGCGACGGCTATGATCCGGGCCTCGGGCAGTATGTCAGACCCGGTCAGTCCCTGGGGATAGCCGGAACCGTCCATCCTCTCGTGGTGCTGAAGGACGGCCTTAGATACCGGCCAAGGAAACTCGATGTTCTTGAGCACTTCGTAACCTGCCTCACTGTGCACTTTCACGAGGCTGTATTCAACCGGCGTGAGGAGAGAGGGCTTGCTCAGTATCTGAATGGGGACGTAGACTTTTCCCAGGTCATGGACCCTGCCTGCTATACTGACGCCTTCGACGACGTGGGACGAAAGCCCTAATTCGGAGGCAATGGCTTGAGCCAGAAGGCCGACCCGGTCCTGGTGTCCCGCAGTGTACGGGTCCCTGAGTTCCGTGACTGCGGCCATGGCCCTCACGATTCCGTCTAACGTGACGCGCAAGATCCGCCAGGAACGCAGGACTTCTTCTTGGGCCCGCCACCTTTCCGTCCTCATTCTGATAGCCACTATGCCGAAGGACATGACCGAGGCTATCTCTGAGAGGAGGTCGATCTCGTCGTCGTCGAAGGCCTCCGGGTCATCTGAGTAGACATTGAGAGCGCCTATTATGGTGTCGTCGCATATGAGGGGGAGCGCAATCGCCGAGACGTACCCAAGCTTCACTGCCGCCTCTTTCCAGGGCCAGAAGAAGGGGCACGTGCGGATGTCGCGGGATACCGCGGGTTTGCCGGTCCTTATGGCGGCGCCGGTGGGACCCTGACCCAGGGGATTGTCGCCCCAACTCAGGCGGATCTCGGCCACGTAGTCAATGCCCGTCCCGGCTGCCGCCACGGGCTTGACCGACTTCTCGGAATCGCAGGCGGCATAACCTACCCAGGCCATCATGTACCCTCCCGCATCTACTATTGTCTTGCATGCCTCGTCCAGGAGGGTGGTCTCGTCGGTCGTCCTCTGGACGGCTTGGGTGTACCCGCTGAGCATCTTGAAGGCCCGCGTTACCTTGGATAGATGCCCCTTCAGGCAGCATACGTCGCAGCGGTCATCGCATCCGTTTTCATAGCGTCCGTGGCGTTCTTCGAGTCCTTTGCATTGGTTGTCGTGTTGGTCCATAGTGATCACCCGGTTTATGATATGCTTGCGCGGGATGTCTAGTTGACATAATAAGGTCCAGTAGAAACCGATGTTTTGGGTCTTCGAGATCTCTGCCTCCGGGTCAACATTCTTGATCTTCTTACCATACCAAAGCCTTCCGGCTTCGTAAGACCCACCGTGTACGGTAAGTCCGGTCCCGGATGGGAGGGGGAGTTCCTGTGAGCCTTATAGAGGTAAGAGGGCTCCGCAAGGAATACGGAAAGGTAGTTGCGGTGGGCGGCGTTGACTTTCGCGTAGACAAAGGCGAGATATTTGGTCTCCTAGGACCCAACGGCGCAGGCAAGTCGACGACCATATCGATGATAGCCGGCCTCGTTACCCCGACAGCGGGGAGCATCTTTTTGCACGGTAAAGACGTTACCAAAGCCCCACATAGGATGAAGGAGGTCCTCGGACTGGTACCGCAGGATATCGCCTTGTACCCCAGTCTCACAGCCCGGGAGAACTTGTTCTTCTGGGGGAGGATGTACTCTCTGCCCGGCCCCCTCCTCAGGGAGCGGGTTGAGGAAGCCCTCGAGTACGCGGGTCTCAAAGACCGGGCAAATGACAGGATAGACACCTATTCAGGCGGAATGAAAAGGCGCATCAACATAGCCGCCGCCCTCCTCCACAGGCCGGAACTTCTCATCATGGATGAGCCTACAGTGGGAATCGACCCGCAATCCCGGAGTCACATCCTTGAGACAGTCCAGAGGCTCAACAGGGAAGACGTTACCGTACTGTACACAAGTCACTACATGGAAGAAGTCGAGTACCTCTGCTCCCGGATCGCCATCATGGACCACGGAGCCATCATCGCGGAAGGGACTCTGGAGGAGCTAAGGAGCACCGTTGGCGACACAGACTCGGTGGAACTCACCCTCAGCGACGCGCCGGGCTCTCTGGCCGAAGAGATCGCTGGTCTCCCGGGAGTCCTCCAGGCGAAGAAGGTAGACAGCACGATCACTACGCTCGTGAAGGACGGCCACGAGAGAGTGGCGGCCATCCTGGAAACGGTCTATCGAGCGGGTGTTAAAGTCCGTTCTATCCAGATCGTCGAACCCAACCTGGAGAGCGTCTTCCTCAAGCTCACGGGGCGCGCCCTGAGAGACTAGGGGGTGGGGATATGCGGGCCATCCAGATCGCCCTCAAAGATGTAAAGACCGTCGGTAGGGACTACAAGGCCCTGGCCATCATTTTGGCAATGCCCGTCATCCTGATCGTCATCTTGGGCGCTGCTCTAGGCGGCATGTTTTCGGGGACGGCAATGAACCCCATCAAAGTGGCCGTCGCCGACCTTGACGGTGGGATGGTTTCCGAAGAGTTTATCCACGTCCTCGCCCACGAGTCCATTGTCGGTCTCATCGATGTCGTGGAGGTCCGGAGCGAGGACGAGGGGACCGACCTCCTAAAAGCCGGAAGTGTTGCTGTCGTGGTTGTCATACCCAAAGGCGTTTCCGATGCCGGCTCTCCGGATCTGCTGAGTCTAAGATATCCGTCGGCGTAGCCGACCTGGACAGCTCCGCCCTCAGCGCCTCCATGGTGCAGTCTCTACAGGATTCCGGAGTGTACAGTGTAAAGATGCTTTCCAAAGAAGACCTCTATTCAGCGGTCAGGCAAGGAAAAGCATCGGCGGG
>DUSU01000068.1 GCA_012842425.1 Candidatus Fermentithermobacillaceae bacterium
AAGGCCAGAACGGCTCCTTCTTGACCTAATCGGGGCTTTGCTCCGCCCTTGGTTTCTTGCTCTGTCCGCAGATCTTTCTCGACTTGCGGTTTTCGCCCTCGACTCGAGGGGAACTACTCAATCGGCGCCTAGAATCGCCGGGGGGTCTAGAGTCTGTCGATGAACTCCATCGCCATCTTGATGCCGCTTCGGTAATCCTCAAGCCGGATGTTCTCGTTTGGCCCGTGGTTCCCCGAAGCCCAGTATCCGACACCGAAAGCGACCATGGGCAGGTTCAGGTACTCCTTGAACGGATGCATGGGTCCCGAGCCGCCCTGAGTAGGAGCGATTGACGCCGGCTTTCCGTACACGGCCAGGGCCGCGTCTTCAGCGGCTTTCACGACAGGGTGATCGGCCGAGGTCTTTAGGGGGTAATCCATGGTTATGATGCGGGTCTTTACGTCGTCAAACCCGTTGTCGTCCAGGTGCTTTCGCAGCTTCTGGTAGATGTCGTTGGGGTCTTGATCCGGCACGAGACGGAAGTCCATCTTAACGAGGGCCTTTGCCGGAAGCACTGTCTTCTGCCCCTCGCCGAGGTAACCGCTTCTGAACCCGCAGATATTGGCCGTCGGCCCGAAGAGCGACCTTATCCGGAGGTCAAGCGGCGAAAGGTCGGCAAGGGGAGAGTGTATCCCGTACCGGCGCCTGGCTGCTGCATTTCCGCTTCCTTCGCTCTCCCTACCTTCCATAGAAGCCCTGATGAGCTCCATTTCGCGTTCGGTCGGAGCGAGGACCGCGTCGTAGAACCCGGGTATCAGGATCTCCTCTTTTTCGTTCTTGATTGTCGAAAGGGCCCATACCAGCCTCCAGGCAGGATTGGGTACCGTAGCAGCGCTTCCCGAGTGCATATCCCTGGACGGTCCTTGGGCCTCAAGTTCTATGTAGAGGATACCCTTGACTCCCAGGTACATCCCCGGGCGTCCGTCCGGTGACATGTAGCCGGATTCCCAGACTCCGCAGTCTGCCCTAAGGAGGTCCTTATTGTCGCGGATGAAGTCGGCCAGATGAGTGCTGCCGATCTCCTCTTCGCCCTCGATGAGGAACTTGACGTTTACGGGAAGCTCGCCCCTTATCCTAAGCAGAGTGCCTACGGCTTGTATCCTTGCGCACGCATTCCCCTTGTTGTCGGAAACGCCTCTCCCGTACATCTTTCCGTCACGGATCTCGCCGGCAAAGGGGTCCGATTCCCACTCGTCCAGGGGATCCGGGGGCTGGACATCGTAATGGTCGTAGAACAGCACCGTCTTGTTCTGGTCTTTGCCTTTGACTTCGCCATACACAACCGGGTATCCGGCCGTCGGAATGATCCGTGCCTCTATCCCGTGACTCTCGAGAAGCCCCTTGAAGTACTGTGCGCACTCATCCATCCCTATGTTCTGAGCCGCTATGCTCGGTCTTTTCACAGCTTCCCTAAGCTCCGACACAAACTCCTCGAAGTGGTCGTCTACGTACTGCCATTCAGGTTTCTGTACCGTCATCTTTGCCGAGGGTACCTCCTTCGTTTCTGGAGTCGTCTAGGTCTTTTCCGCGTGATTGTGCCTAACCCTACGGGAGTCCTTTTAGTCTTCTACATGTCGTCATGTCTAGTCCTTCAGGGAGGGTTTCACCCTGGGATGATCTGAGGGATCGCATATAGCAGAATGGGCAGCTAGAGGCGCAGCCGCGGACCGGCCGCAGAGTCCGGCGCGAAGGAATACAATGCGGCATGCTGGGCAGGGTTGCCCTCACCTGGTCTCTCCGGTACATTGGTGGAAGCGAACGTTCAGCTGCTGTGGCGAAAAGGAGTGAGCGACATGGGAATTGAGGCTGTTGCGGTGATCGCCTGGACCGGCACGGTCGTGCGGATCGCGGTGGTGATCCTGATAACCGGCGTGCTGGTGAAGATAGGGGACTCGCTCGTGGACCGCATCCTGGCCCGCGGCGCAAGGATGGGCGAACCGCGTTTCGATGAGGCCAGAGGAAAGACCCTAGCCAGCCTTATGAGGAGCGCCCTCCGCTATGTGGCCAGCACTGTAGCCACTCTTACCGTGCTGCAGCTTTTGGGGATAGACATCAAGGCTCTCCTGGGCGGCGTTGCCATAGTCAGTCTTGCCGTAGGTTTCGGAGCCCAGAGCCTTGTCAAAGATGTGATTACCGGCTTCTTTATCATCTACGAAAGGCAGTACGACGTGGGCGATTACATCACCGCTGCGGGCCTCTCCGGAGTGGTGCAGGAGTTAGGGCTCAGGACTACCAAGCTCCGGGACTGGTCGGGCGACGTCCACATCATCCCCAACGGCCTGATCGATAAGACCACAAACTCCAGCGAAGGCGCATCCAGGGCGCTTGTGAAGATACCACTCGCTCACGATGAGGACGTCCGCCGCGCTATGGCCATCATGCAAGAGGTCTGCGACGAAGTCCGCAAGGAGTTCCCCGTCATTATTGACGGGCCGAGGCCCTTGGGGATCGGCGACATGGATGCTTTCGGTGTCACCGTCAATGTATGGGCCCGCACGCAGCCCCTCGAGCACTGGGCGGTTGAGCGGGAACTCAGGTTGAGGATCAAAGAAGCCTTGGATAGAGAAGGGATCAAGAGGCCTTATCCGCCTCTCAGGATCCGAAACGAGGGTCAATGACCGCGGACGCTTTCCGCATATCGCTCGGCGACCTCCGGGAAGGGACAGTTGTGGACCGTCCCAACCGCTTTGTGGCGATTGTCCTTCTCGACGGCAAGGAAGTCCGCTGCCACGTTGCCGACTCGGGGAGGCTCAAGGAGCTCATTTTCCCGGGCAACAGGGTCATGGTCCGCGATGTGGGGGAGGGGCGGGAGAGGGCCGGAGCCGGGAAGGCGATGCCGCCACGCAAGACGTCATTTGACCTGGTGTTGGCTGCCGCACCTCCTTCGTGCGGTTCCCGAGGACGGGCTATGGAGGCCCCCTGTTCTGAGCGGTTTGAGCGCGGGCGTGCAGATAGGGGCGGGACGACCTGGGTTTCTGTTGACACCCGCTACCCCACCAAGCTGTTTGGCCAGGTCCTGCGGGCGAGAGGAGTGCCTGACTTTGCCGAGTACGATGTGGTGCGCGCCGAGTATTCCTTGCGCGGCTACGAACGCAAAGACGGAGACACCTCCGCCACCGGATCTCCGGATGAGGGCTCCGCCGGCGAGGGATTAGTTGACGGCAAGAAGCCAGGTGCGCAAGCGCCGGAGGCAGACAGAGTGCGGAAGGAGCCTACCAGCCGCTTTGACTTCTACTTGGAGGGACCCGGCGTCGCGCCGGCCCTGGTAGAAGTTAAGTCGGTTACCCTATGCGTGAACGGAAAGGGGCTTTTCCCCGATGCTCCCACCGCCAGGGGGGCGAGGCATGTCAGAGAACTTGCCGGAGCAGTCTCGGCCGGGTACAGGGCCTACGTCGTGTTCATCGCGCAACGCGACGACATCCAGACGGTATCACCGAACCCGCGGACCGACCCTAAGTTTGCCGCAGCCCTCGCCGAAGCGACTGGAGCCGGAGTCCGCCTCCTTGCGTACCGGTGCAAGGTGACTCCGAAGGAGATAGTCTTCGACCCGACGCTGCTCCCGGTTATACTCTGAACTGCCTCACCTTATCCGGTGGTTCTCCGCCAGAAAAAGACGCCTGCCGCTATGCATGCAGCCACGGCGCCTATGGTCAGCACCAGCGCTGCTCCGGAGTTGGACGGCTGCTTCTGGTAGACCACGGTGATCTTGGCATTGGGGAGGTACTTAGCGGCTGCTGCCTTGAGGACTTCCAGCGTGTCCTCGGGATATGCTTCCGCCCGGTCCCAGATGGAGGCCAGGTCGCCGTACAAGAGAGCGTTCACTGCCTCATTTGCCCCGGCATAGGGAATACGGGACATATCTATCGAAATGCCCGGTGTGCCGGGTATCA
>DUSU01000069.1 GCA_012842425.1 Candidatus Fermentithermobacillaceae bacterium
ATGAAGCAGTGATTTCACTTATATCCCGCCTTTCTTTTCTATCGGCTCCCTTTATCTCGCAAGGAGGTGGATGGGCTTCTCGCTCACCCCGTGCATGGCCTCAAACATGGCCTCGGGAAGGGTCGGGTGAGCGTGGATCATGTTCACGACCTCCTTGGCCGTGAGACCGGCGTGCATCGCGAGCGCGGCCTCGTGGATGAGGTCGTCGGCGTGAGGTCCAAGGATATGGACGCCCAAGATCTTGCCGGTATCGGCATCACCTATGACCTTGACCAGGCCTTCCGTCTCGCCGATGGCCAGGGCGCGGCCGTTGGCGCTAAAGGGGAATTTGGAAACCTTGATGTTGTATCCCTTCTCCTTGGCCTCCGATTCTTTGAGGCCAACCGAAGCGCACTCGGGGATGGAGAATACGCATGCGGGGATCACGCTGTAATCCATGTGAGCCTCATGGCCGAATATGTTCTCCATTGCCACGATGCCTTCCATAGACCCTACGGGCGCCAGGAAGGTCTTGCCCACCACGTCGCCGATGGCGTAGATGCCCTTCACGCTCGTCTGCATCGTATCGTCGGTCTTGATTCCGTACTTATCATGTTCGACGCCCAGAGCCTGCAGATCGATGCCGCCGAAGAAGGGAACTCTCCCCATGGCTATGAGGATTACATCGGCACGGAACTCCTTCCGTTCGCCTTCCTTCGTGTCTGCTATGAGGACCTTTTCGCCGCCCTCTTCGCGCATCTCCTTAATGTAGATACCCGAATGGACGTTTATGCCCTTGCGCTTGAACATGGGCATGAGGCGCCTGGAGATCTCCTCGTCGACCGGAGGCAGGATGAGAGGCGAACGCTTGACCATATCGACCTTGGAGCCAAAAGCGTTCCAGATGCAAGCAAACTCGGCCGCGATCACGCCGCCGCCTATGATCAGCATCCTCTCGGGGACCTTATCAAGTTCCAGGGCGTCATCAGAGGATATAGCGTGGGCCAGGCTCTCCTTGGGCACGGGAGGAAGCTGCTGGGTGGAACCTGTCGCCAGTATTATGTTCTTTGTCTCGAGGATTTCTTTGGAGCCATCGTCGTAGGTAACCTCGACCTTACCGGGAGCAGGGACGTTAGCCCAGCCGCGGTAGACCGTCACGCCGTTCCCTTTGAGGAGCATCTCGAGTCCGTCTACGAGGCGCTTCACGGTATTGGCCTTGTGGGCCATAACGCCCGCGAGGTTGAGCTTTACTTCTCCGACTTCGATGCCGAATTTGTGGGCCTCTTTGGCGTTCAGATACGTGGTCGCCGCATGGACAAGGGCTTTCGTGGGTATGCACCCTACGTTGAGGCAGCACCCACCGAGCTTGTGACCTTCCACCAAAGCGACCTTGCCGCCCATTTGGGCCCCCTTGATGGCGGCGACGTAACCGCCCGGACCGCTGCCTATGACGACTACATCAAACACTGTATCTCCTCCTTAGCGCTCTTCCTAATGCAAGTCCTCATTCTGCCTGCCCCGTTCCATGGTCCAGGCAGGGTTTCCGTATTTCGTCTCCGCGAGTTTCTTGGCCTCCTCTTCTTCTCTCGCCGTTAAGTTACCCGGTTCGAGCTGCCAACCCAACGCCGCGGCAAATCCCGCTTTGAGGTGCTCCTCAAGCTCGAACCTCTCGCATTCCCGCCCGAGTGCGTCGCATACCCCGGCGGCCTTTCTCTCGAGCATTGACCGGGTCCTTTCGGCGTGCTCCGGGGATTTCGTGAGGATGCACTTCACAAGTTTGGAGGCATCGAACCTAAGCGGGATGGAACCGTGCTGCAGGATTATACCGCTCTTGCGGTTCTGGGCAGACCCGATGAGCTTCTTCCCCTCCCAGAGGATCTCAAACCAGGAGGGAGCCGAGAAACAAGCCGCTTGGCGGAATCGCGGGTCCCTGGATGTAACTCCGTGTTCCAGCGCGGCAAGGGTGGCGGGAATGCCCATGAGGCGAAGGCCCTCAACCAGCGCCTGAGAGATCCGCCGGTAGGTCTCAAGCACGGACCCGGGCAGCATCTTCTCCGGCACTACCACACTGTAGGTAAGCTCGTTGTCGTGGAGCACCGCCTTCCCGCCGGTCACCCTCCTTACCAGATCTACTCCCTGGGACGGTAGGGCTTCCATGTTCACTTCCCTGCTTACGTCCTGGAAATATCCCAGCGACAGACACGCGGGGTTCCATTGGTAGAAACGAAGCGTAGGTCCCGTTTCACCCCGCGCGCAAGACCTTAAAATGGCCTCGTCTACCGCCATGTTGTAGCTACCCTTCGCCGGCTCATGGGATAGCAGGCGGACCAACATCGAAGACTCCCCTCCCTGAAGTCGCACTCAGGCCAGGCCGCTCTCTTTCAAGGCTTCCTTGGCTTCTTGCTCGGTGAGAGCCCGCGGGTAGTTCATCATGACCTGCCCGGGACGCTCGTTGTAGTAGGGCCTGTTGCAGTACAGGCACCCGCTCGTCTCGAAGGGCTTGCCGGCAATAATCTCTTCCCAGAGGTCTTGCCGGTCCAGGTCAATACTCACTATCCGCCCATCTCTGAGTTCGATTTTCCCCGCGTCTCCTCCTCTTTTCAGGAAAAACGCGGCCAGCTGGACCCTACGGTAGTGCCCCACATCGGGCGGAGGCGTCTTTTCCATCGCAGTGCCTCTAACCGGCGTAAAGGCGAATAGCCCGACCGTAACTCCTGCCGACCTGGCCCTCACCAAGAACCTCACAGCGTCTTCTTCGGTCTCACCCAGCCCCACAATGAGGTGGGTGGATATGCGGCCCGGCCAGAGCCCGGCGGCCTTCTCGACCACGTCCCAAGCACGTTCGAATGACCCGACCTTGACCTTCTCGTATACCTCGGGCGAGGCCGCGTCGATGGGAAGCCCGATGTTGGTTGCGCCCTTTTCGAAAAACAGCTTCACCCTCGCGACCGACACCGGACCTAGGGCCGCGCTGATCAGCACTTCGGGCGATATCTCCCTGATCTTTGCTATGAAATCCAGGGCAGGGCCCTGAGAATCCACGCATTCCACGGTCTGGACGCAGACCCTCTTGAAGGTCCCTTGAGTGATAGCCACACGAAGGGGCTCTTTAAGGGTTTCCCAGGAAAACCTCGGCCAGGTAACCCTGGAAAGGTGGTTGGGGGCAGACTTGCTCCCTCTTGCTTGGGCACAGAAAGCGCATTGGTTCAGGCAATCTTCACCGAACAGGAAGTGGGCGGTCGTCGGCTTTTCCATGAGCTTTATCCGCTTAAGGCCCAAAACTGAAGCTGTGCCCGATGAAACTCCTATGGGGACGGTTTCCAAACTAAATATGGTCAAAGGAGCAGCACTCTTCCTTCCTGATCACTGTAAGCCCAAGCGCTTCGGCTTCCCTGAGCGCCCGGGGGTGAGGCAGAACTATTCGGTCACAACCCGCCCGTACTGCAAGCGGGTCCAAAAGCTCTCTGTACTTGCCTCTAGGACGCATACAGCCGATTGATATATCCAGTCCCGGCGCGCGCGTCCTGGTCCATGCGATGAGACTTGCGACTTCCTCAGGCGGCGGCGGGGGATAATCCTGCCACGCCGTGTTCTCCGTCGGGATGAAAACTATGAAGATGATGCGCCCTACTCCCTCTTTGAGCAAGAAATCCACGGCATCGTACTCGCCCTTCAGGCGGCCCTTGTAGAGCCCTACGAGGATATGGGGTATTACCTCGGCTTTTCCCGAGCGCAGGTTCCTCAGGGTCTCCACATAGTCGCGGCCGGTCCACTTCCCGTGGAAGGCTTCCCTTATGGTCTCATCGTCCAAGACAAAATCAAAGGATATCACTGACGCGGTCTGGGCTATCGCCCTGGCCGCCTCCGGCGCCGCCACTCCCGGGTGAACGTTCACCCGAAAGCCTCTTCCCTCTGTCTCAAGGCGGCGCGATAGTGCCGCAACTTCGTCAAGGTGGGTAAGCAGCGGGACGGCTCCCGAAGTATCGCAGCCGCCCGAAAGGAGGATGCTCTTTGGCCTCTTCTCCTGAAGCACATCCGGCAGGCGCTCAATGTCCACCATGTGCCTTAGGTAGTGGCCGCCGCAGTGGGAGCACTTGAGCGGGCACGCCGCCCCAGTGACACTTACGGCCATGGTGCCTGTCGGGTAGACCGCCCAAAGGACCGGCGGACGGTCCTTCTTCCGCGCCTCCATGGCATCCTCAAACGCTTTTTCCATTGAGCTCCGGTTTCTCTCCAATCCCGTAACACCCAACTCTCGTATAGCGTGTCGGGAGGAGGGCGGACCTCCTCCCGACGGTACCTTGCCATATTCCCAAGGAGCCTTCACCAAGACCGCGCCCGGGGGAACGGGTCCGGAAGGCCCCCAGGATGGTTACATTCCCTTTTGCCACCTGATTCTCGGGTTCTTGGCGGCACCTGCCTCATCGAGGCGTCCCACTACCGTGGTGTGGGGAGCTTTATGCAGCATCTCCGGATTGGAGTAGGCTTCCTTGGCGATTGCGATGAGCGCGTCGGCGAAGTAGTCCAGGGTTTCCTTGGACTCGGTCTCCGTCGGCTCCACCATGATAGCTTCGTCCACGATAAGCGGGAAGTAGTTGGTCGGCGGGTGGACGCCGTAGTCGAGGAGGCGCTTGGAGATGTCCATTGTATGGCATCCGGTCTCCTTCTTTATCCTCTGCGGCGAGACCACGAACTCGTGCTTGCAGTGCCTGTCGTAAGGCAGGTCGTAGTACTCGAGTATGCGGCGGAGGATATAGTTGGCGTTCAGCACCGCGTCCTGGCTGGCCTCGCGGAGTCCGTCGGGACCCAGCGACCTGATATACGCGTAAGCCTTGACCATCACCAGGAAGTTCCCGTAGAAGGACTTCATCCTGCCGACGGTGTTGGGCACGTCGTAATTCAGGTAGTACTTCTGGCCGTCAAATTCAACGACGGGCACGGGCAGGAACTGTGCCAGTTCCTTCTTGACGGCAACCGGACCCGATCCGGGACCGCCGCCGCCGTGCGGCGTCGAGAACGTCTTGTGCAGGTTGAAGTGGAGGACGTCAAAGCCCATGTCGCCCGGTCGGGCAATGCCCATGATGGCGTTGGCGTTGGCCCCGTCGTAGTACAGGAGGCCACCCTTCTTGTGGACGATCTCCTGGATCTTCTCAATGTTCTCATCGAAAAGGCCCAGCGTGTTGGGGTTGGTCAGCATGAGTCCCGCAACGGTCTCGTCCATAACCTTCTCGAGGGCTTCGATGTCCACGCCACCCCGGCTGTCCGAGGGTATCTGCACAGTCTGGAAGCCGGCCAGTACGCCCGAAGCCGGGTTGGTGCCGTGGGCCGAGTCGGGGATGAGGATCTTTGTCCTCGCGGCTTCGTTCCTCGACTTGTGATAGGCCCGGATGATGTGGATACCGGTGAGCTCGCCGTGGGCTCCCGCCGCGGGCTGGAGGCTCACCTTATCCATGCCGGCGATCTCGGCCAGGTACTCTTGGAGCTCATACATGAGCTGCAGGGCTCCCTGGACGGTCTCTTCCGGAGCATACGGGTGGATGTCGGTAAACCCGGGGAGGTTCGCGGCTTCCTCGTTGATCTTGGGGTTGTACTTCATCGTGCACGAACCCAAGGGATAGAACCCGATGTCCACGCCGTGGTTGAGCTGGGACAGCCTGGTGAAGTGCCTGACGACGTCAACTTCCGAGACTTCCGGCAGTTCGGCCGGGGTGGTCCGAAGTTCTCCGGCAGGCAGGTACTCGCTCATGGGTTTCTTTTCAACCTCGAGCGCTGGAAGAGAGTATGCCTTCCTTCCCGGTTTGGATATCTCAAAGATCAAGGGCTCCAGGCGCCTCATGCCAATCCCTCCAATCCGGCAAGAAGGTCATCCATTTCCTTCTTGGTGCGCTTCTCGGTGACTGCGATGAGCAGGTGGTCCTTGAGCTCCGGATACGTCCTTCCGAGCGGGTATCCGGCCAGGATCTTCTTCTCGACCAGCGACTTCACTATCTTCTCGGGGTCTACCGGGCACTTAACTGCGAACTCGTTGAAGAACGGGGTCTTCCACGCGAGCTCGTAGCCCTTGAGACCGGAAATCGCATCGGCGAGATAGTGAGCCTTGGCCACGCAGTGCTCGGCCAGCTCCTTGATACCTTCTTTGCCGAGCCAGCTCAGGTAGACAGTAGCCGCGAGAGCGTTGAGCGCCTCGTTGGAGCAGATGTTGGACGTGGCGCGCTCTCTTCTAATGTGCTGTTCCCTGGTCTGCAGGGTAAGCACGAAGCCCCTCTGGCCGCGGTTGTCGGTGGTCTCTCCGACAAGCCTTCCGGGCATGCGCCTAAGGTACTTGTTCTTAACGGCCAGGATCCCGAGGAACGGACCGCCGAAAGCCATGGGGTTCCCGAACACCTGTCCCTCGCCGACAACGATCTCGGCGCCGTACTCGGCAGGCGGGCGGAGAACGCCGAGGCTCATGGGGTTCACCTGGACGATCAAGGTGGCGCCTGCGGCCTGGACCTTACTGGAGATCTCGTCAACCGGTTCGATGTTCCCGAAGAAGTTGGGCTGCTGGATGACCACGCAGGCAACGTCTCCGGAAAGCATCTTCTCGAGTTCTTTGACGGAAGTGACGCCGTTCTCGAACGGTACCTCTTTGACGGTTATGTCGTGACCTTTGGCGTAGGTCTCCGTTACCCCTCTCGTCTCAGGGTGCACCGAGCGCGAGACCAGCGCAGTCTTCCTGCGGGTAAGTCCGGAAGCGATGGTCACCGACTCGGCGGCGGCGGAAGCGCCGTCGTACATGGACGCGTTGGCTGCGTCCATCCCGGTGAGCTCGCAGATCATGGTCTGGTACTCAAAGATGGACTGGAGGACCGCCTGGCTCACCTCAGGCTGGTAGGGCGTGTAGGCGGTGTAGAACTCCGACCGGCCCAAAACGTGCCTTACGACGGCAGGCACGTAATGGTCGTAGGCTCCGGCGCCGATAAAGGTCGCGAAGTCCTGAGCCGTGTTCTTCGCCGCAAGCTCCCGCATGAGTTTCGCCACTTCGCTCTCGGAAAGGGCCGCGGGGAGCTTCATATCGCCCTTGAACCTAAGAGCCGGGGGAATGTCGCTGAAGAGTTCTTCGATAGACTTGACGCCTATCGTCTTCAGCATCTCCTCCCTGTCTTTAGGTGTGTTCGGTAGGTAATTCATTAGTGATGACCGCCACCCTCGGCTGCGTGTTTCTCGTAGGCTGCGACGTCCATTAGCTTGTTGACCTCGGAAGGATCGGAAATCTCGACAGCGCAGATCCAACCCTCGCCGTGAGGATCCTTGTTGAGGAGGTCGGGCGAGTCGTTGATGTTCTCGTTGACCTCAACCACTTTGCCCGACAGCGGAGCATAGCAGTCAGATACTGCCTTCACCGATTCGACCGTCGCGAAGATCTCGCCGGCCTTAATCTCTCTGCCCACCTCGGGAAGCTCGACAAACACGATGTCGCCGAGCTGGTCCTGGGCGTAGTGGGTGATGCCGAAGTACGCCTTGTTGCCCTCGATCTTGGCGTACTCATGGGTTTCCGTGTACTTCAGGTTCACCGGATAAGTCACTTATTTCTTCCCCCTTTTGTAGAACGGCATTTTGACTACTTCTGCCGCGTACGGCTTGTTGCGGATCAAGACCTTGACCTTCGTGCCTACTGCGCTTGCCTCAACAGGCACGTATGCCATGGCCAGGTACTTGTCGAGGGTCGGAGCGTAAGAGCCGGTGGTTATGTAGCCAATCTCCTTTTCTCCCGACTCGTCCAGGACCTTGTAGCCGGTCCTGGGGACGCTCTTCTCGAGCATCTCGAGCCCTACCAGCTTCGCCGGAAGCCCCTTCTCACGCTGCTCCATGAGAGCGGTGGAACCTACGAAGTAGGTCCCCTTGCCGAAAGCCACGAACCTGCCGAGACCGGCCACAAGAGGACCGTGGTTCTCATCGAGTTCCTGGCCATAGAGCGGCATGGACGCCTCGAACCGGAGCGTGTCACGGCATCCGAGACCTGCGGGGACCAGACCGTCTCCCTCATCGGCTTCGAGTATTGCCTCAAAGAGGGCGATACCGTCCTTAGCCTTGCAGTAGATCTCGAAGCCGTCTTCGCCGGTGTAACCGGTGCGGGTGATAAGGGTGTCGATACCCGCCACATCCACGTGCTCCGCAGCGTGGTAGTACTTGAGTTCATTGAGAGGATAATTGCAGATCCTCTGGAGGACCCTCTCGGAATTGGGGCCCTGGAGGGCGACTTCCGCAACGTCCGCCGAGAGGTTCTTGACTGTCACGTCCTTGAAGTACTTGGATGCCGTCAGAATCCACTCGTAATCCCTTTCAATGTTGCCGGCGTTCACGACGAGAAGGTACTTCCCGCCCTGCATGCAGACGATCATCATGTCGTCTACCACGCCGCCGTTGGGATAGCACATGGGGCTGTAAATGACCCTGCCGGGGTACCCTTTGGAGATGTCATTGACCATGAGGAACTGCAAGAGGCTGAGGGCGTCGGCACCCTCCACCAAGATCTCTCCCATGTCGGAGACATCCCACAGAGCGGCTGCCTCGCGGCACGCGGCGTGCTCTTCCTTGATGCTGGTGAACTGGACCGGAAGAGCCCAACCTGAGAAGTCGATGATCCTACCTCCGTACTTCTCGTAGATGTCGTACAGCGGAGTCTTCTTAAGATCTGCCACTTCCGAAACTCACCTCCCGATTTTTCGCCTTGGACCTTTAGCCAAACTGCCTTGCCTCTGGACGACTGAAACTAGATGCCGACTACGACCTAGACTGAACTAAACCTGCCCTCCAATACCTTAACCTTTCCGGGATCACCCATTCTTCACCAAGGCCCCCGAGTCCTCGTCCCGTGCGCCCGTCCCTTCCTCTCCTTAAAATGCAAACAAGGGACCGGGAGAATCCCCGATCCCTGTCCTTTTACCTGAGAGATTGCTGCCATGCGGCAGTTTCCCCTTTGGTGCCATAGCTGGCTCTCCAGAGACGCGTCAGATGACAGTGTTTGTACCTGAGAGTTTCGGGCCTTTAAGGCCCTTGCTCCTACGGCGCCCGGTTATTGGCGGCCATACTGGCTCCCGTGCGTGAGCCTGACGCCGCCCCCTCGCATTGGGCAGCGTACGGGAACCAGTAGACCGTTCCAGGACTCTCCCGCCACCTTCATCCGCAGGTGTATTGGGTTGTGAATGGGATATTCCAAGGTACACTTCTTTCTACATCTACTTTGCGTTATCCTTCAAGTCCGATTTGCGAGATCGTCCAAATGATCTCGAGCCTGCTCTGCCGTGTCTCCCAACGCACGTACGAGGATTCGGTGCGAGGACCGCGGATCACCTCGGACTTGTCAGTAGACCTGCCCTGCCCTCGAGCGCCCTCACTAGGACTATGGGCGTCATCTGGTCCTGGTTGCCTGCGGGATTGTCGGCCATGGCGGTCTCGAGGGCCTTCGCATCGACTCTGTCGGAGTACCCGACCGCCCATGCGATGCCGAGGTCGTTGGCATCCACAATGGCAGCGCCAACACCGTCGCCCAGTCCGCGGGCGATCCGGTTGGACAAGAGGTACGGGTCCTTAGGGCCGAGCATTACGTAGTAATCGTAAGGCGGAAGTGAGCCGAGGATGTCGTCTATCTGGGCAACCTGCGGTCCGGCCACCACGTAGAACCAGCCGTCCCTGCGGAAAGCTTTGCCTATGCCGCCCGCAACGATGGCCACCAAAATCCGCAATGCCCCCACTTCCTCAAGGGCGGTCTGGGCCGACAGGGCGTTGGCCATGGGCGCCGAGGACGTAAATGCCCCCACAGGGTGCCGCCCTGCGATCAGCCTAGATGTAAACCTCGCCAGAAGGCTTATCGGAACTGTCCCTTCCATGAGCATCCGGCCTTCCATGATTGCCGCCACGCACGATGAAAAAGCCACCACGTCACCGGGCTTCAGGCTGTCCTCGACATAGGACTTAATTGTCTCGACCGGGTCGTCGGCCTCGGTCAGGAGTTTGGTCTTGACCGGGACCTTCTCGTACCCGCCTAGGTCCGGCAGGGCCTTCTTTCTGGGCGGTATGGGCGGGGGATCCCCGAACCCCATCTTCCTCCAGGCTTCCCTGAGGTGGACATCTCTCACTTTCGCCTTGCAGCCGGTCTCAAGGACCTCTCTGGCCCTCTCCCTATTGCCCCTCTTTAGGTGCAGTTCGGCCAGGAGGATGAACTCATCGTGATGGAAGTTGGTGGACTTCAGCGACAGGAAACGCTCCATCGATTCAAGCAGGGCATCCTCGTCTCCACGCTCGCGGTAGATCCTGGTCACCCTCTTGAGGAGGACGGACAAAGGGTAATGGTCCGGCAGCATTGCGGTGCACAACGGGTCGGCCTGCCGGTAAATCTCGAGGGCTCTCTCGGGATTCTCAGGGTCGGAGAAGAAACGCACGATATCGCCGTAAAGCACCCTGAGCCATGCGTTCTCCGGGTATCGCTCCGCAAGTTCGGCGGCTACCTTCTCGGCCTCGGAGAAGTCCCGCTTCCTGAGGAGCACGTGGATGTAGTCCCTGCCTGAGCGGGGCGACTTAGAACGCTCCCACCTTCCCCGCGCAAGCGCGTGTGCCTTCTCAACCTCTCCGGCAGCCAAAAGCCCCCACACTGCCCTATGGACTGGGTAGTCAGGATCGCTGGGAGTCGCGAACCTGGTGAATATCGCGTCAGAAAGCCCTTTGAGGCTGAGTATGTCCAACAGCCACCCAAGAAGAACCATGAAAGAACCCATACCCTAAGTCAGCCCTTTTCGTAGGTTTTGTG
The DNA here is from genome assembly GCA_012842425.1 of Candidatus Fermentithermobacillaceae bacterium. Classification (GTDB taxonomy): domain Bacteria; phylum Bacillota; class Sulfobacillia; order Fermentithermobacillales; family Fermentithermobacillaceae; genus UBA3951. The sequence continues at coordinate 10,766 of DUSU01000069.1, forward strand.
TGCCTTTCGTCCGGCTTATTGTCTGTATCTCGCACGTCTCTTTGCTGTCTCTTGCCTGTCTTGGCCTGTCCCTGGCCTATCTCATGCTAACCAGGGCCCATCACTTGTATCCTGTGCCCTCTCTTCCCCTATCCGGTACCCATCTTAAACCGCAACCGCGACTCTTTCTCCTCTTTACATCCTCACCTGGATGAGGTTGCCCGACTCATACTTTCGTAAGAGAGCCTTAAAGATCCTGTCAGACGCGGTTACGAGTAACACCGCGGCCGCCGCGAGCCCGGCGAAAAAGACCGGGTCGAAACCTCTTACCACGCTTACGGGGATAGAGTTAATGAACCCGGCGGGTATCAAGGTGAACAAGACGACCTTTGTGGGCCCGTCGAAAATCCCCAGCGGGTAAGTCGCGAAATGGATGAGCATGGACGTGGCCTGTTCGGAAAGAAGCTCCGAGCTGCCCAGAACAAAAGCGAGGCTGTGAGCCACTACCGTGAACCCGAAGAAGATGCACGCCGCCAGGACTCCTGACAGGACAAAGAGGAGCGCCTGGGTAACCGTGGGCTTTACCAGGACGAAGAAAACCACGAGTCCAAAAGCCACGTCGCCAAGCGCCGTCGGGTCCATCCGGCTGGTTGCGACGTGCAGGAGCACGTGTCTCGGGTAGGTCAGGTAGAAATCCAGCTCGCCCCTAACCACGATGGAGGCTAACCGGCTTATGTTCCCAAATAGGCTGAAGCAGAGGCCAAAGCCCAATGCGCAGATCGCCCAGAGCGTAATGACGTCAGCCCGCTCCCATCCCCGGACCACAGGAAACCTCGCAAAGTAGAGGAGCCAAAAGGAGAGCCACATGGCATCGTTCAGCATCATTCCGAAGACCCGTCCTATGAACGTAGCCCTGTACTCCATCTGCATGGCGAGGTTGGCTTTCATATACTCATAAACAAACGAAGCGTAGGACCTAAAGCCGCGGGGTGGTCTCGACGGCCTTCCGGCGCCCCGCTCCTCAGGACCATTGGGCACGTCAGTGCCACATTGCACCTGAACGCTAGGTATCGCGTGTAAGCCACGTACCGTTTGGCCATCCGCGAGGGTGCCGTCACGGCAGTCCTGCGTGCCCCTATCCTCCGTGGACATTGACCCTTCTCACCCCCGCCTTGTATACTGCGCCGGCAAGCGCGATGAACACGATGGTCCAGAGGACTTGCTTCGCCACCGTGCCGACAAACTCGTGGAGCGACAGGCTCACGAAGGTCTTTACCGGCCCGTGGTAGATCTGCCCGACCGGAAGGAACGCCACAACGCGTCTCAGGACATCCGGAAAAAGCTCCAGCGGCAGGAGCATCCCTCCCAGAAGCATCTTCACCCTCGAGTACAGGAGCCTGTACGGCGAGCCGTCCTCAATCCAGAAAGCGCTGAGGCCAATGGCCACTTGGGCCCAGAAGTCCAAGGTGCACGCAAGGAGAGCCGTCAAGAGGCCCAACGCGCACGAAAGCGCCGTCACTGGAGGCGGACCTACTGCGATCCATACGACGGCTCCTGCGATAATAAGGCTCCCGGAGAAGCCGACAAGCGCCTTGCCCATGTGCTTCGCATACAAAAACCACGGGTACTTGTACGGCTTGGTGAGAGAGTAAGCCAGGCTCCCGGAACGGACGTCGTCGTCAATGTCGGCGGCCGTCCGGGGCGTGCTCATGGAAATGGACTCGGTAAGCGCGAGGTACCAGAGCATCTGACGCATGGTATAGCCGCCTATGGACACAGCGCCCTCCCACCTGTAGGTGGCCGACCACAGCTTGACGAAGACGAACATCACTACCGCAAGGAAGAGCTGGCGGGACAGCATGTCGTAGGCGTAGGCCAGATCGGTAAGCACGGTGATGCGCAGCATTTCCACGTACTTGGCGATCTTCTTTGACCAACTTGCTCCTTGCCTGTGTCTCCCCACTTCAGTCAAGGCGCCACCTCCTCCCGCTGGTAGATGGCGGCGATTATGTCCTCCAAAGGACGGTCGGAGATGCTTATGTCCTGCACTTCACATTCTTTGAGGATGTGAGAGACCGCCGCGTTGATATCTATTACCTCTGTATCCACCTCGAGTTTGAGTCCCGACTTCGCCTGTTTGACTATCTTCACTCCCTCAAGCGCCGGCAGTTTTACCTCTCCGGACACTCTGAGGTCCACTATCTTCTTGTTGAGGTAGTGGTACTTGAGGTTTTTCACTTTGTCATCCATAACAACCTGGCCGTGGTTTATTATGATTACCCTGTCCGCAAGGTACTCGATATCACCCACATCGTGGGACGTTAGGAAGACCGTCGCCTTCTCTTCATCGTTCCACCTCTTCAGCGTCTGACGCACGTTCTGCCGGGCGACCACGTCCAGTCCGATGGTGGGCTCATCGAGGAAGATGACCTCGGGACCGTGGAGGAGCGAGGCGGCAATCTCGCACCTCATCCGCTGGCCCAGGGAAAGCTTCCGGACCGGCTGGTTGAAGAACGGGCCTATCTCGAATGCTTGGACCAGGAAGTCCTTCCGCTTCCCGTACTCGCCCCGGTCCATCTCATATATCTTCGCAAGCAGGTTGAACGTATCGGATGGGGGCAAGTGATACCACAGCTGGGACTTCTGCCCGAACACCGAACCAATCTTGTACGACAGGCTCTCGCGGTCGCGCCAGGGAACAAATCCCAGGACGTTGGCTTCGCCCGACGTAGGGTACAGGATGCCCGTGAGCATTTTGATGGTGGTGGACTTCCCCGCTCCGTTCGGGCCAATGAAGGCTACGACTTCTCCTCGCTCGACTTCGAGATCGATGCCCTTCACAGCATGGATCTCCCGGACACTTGGGCGGAAGGTGCTACGGATGGAGCCTTTAAGACCTGGCTCTTTCGTGGCAGTACGGAAAACCTTGGTGAGGTTCTTCGTGGATATTGCGGTAGCCATGTCAACCACTTCCAGGCTTTTTCCTAATCTACAAGTGGGGATCAGCACTTGTCAACAGGCAACCCCTATCTGAACTCCGACACGGCGCCGGTTGGCGCCTATCTGGCAAAAACTGATAGATAGCGTCGGTCTATCTAGCTAAAAACGATAGATAGACCCGACCTAACTGGCGAAAATCACTAGATAGCCCCGGTCTATCTATCAAAAAGTAACAGTTAGTCCTATGCTATCCGGCAGAAAGCGACTATTGAGCAATCATTGTATGAATGGTATGACTGCCAGATGCCCCACACCCTGGCGTCGGGTTGTACGGACCTTGGCGGCGAACGGCCAAACTCAAGCGGGTCAATAATAAGCGGGGCCTGCGCTGAACGGGTCGCGAACATCCGCGACGATCACAAGCCCCGCGTTCGGGAGGATGCCGGTCAATCTACTGGTCACGCCATGTAGTAGGTGCCGGTCACTCTAGGTACCAATCGCCCGATCTGCCGCTCTGCCTTCTAATCACTCCTCCGGGTACTCCTTGCGGACCGTGCCGCCTCTCTGGCTCTTGTATTCCACGGCAAACTTGGTGGAAGCCTCGGGGTCCACCTTGATCATCCAGGTGAAGCGCGCAGCGGACTTGGCCGGACCGCCTCTTCCTCCTCCGCTCACATAACCCTCAAGGAACCCGGCCTCAAGCCTGGCCTTTCCGAGGACCTGGACGCCCGGCCCGGGCAGGAGCTCGGCAACATCTTCCTTGCAGGCTCCCAGTTCCTTCGCCTTGTTGGTCACGCATGTGGGCAGGTATCCGAAGTTTTCGACCACAGCGGTAACCTTCTTGACGCAGCCATCTATGTCCTCAACCTTGAGCGAGGTGATGTGCACTTCGGGAAGGGCCGCCGCGTGCTTCATGATCCACAGAGCGTTCTTGTGACACTCCTGCTTGAGCAGGAACGGAGGAGGATTCTGCGCGCAGAACTTGGGATCCCATCCTCCGATCTCCACGGGACCGAGCTGCGGGTGCTCAAAGGGAGTCCAGTCCTTGAAGCCCTTGCCGGCCAGTTCCCTATCGTTCCACTCAAGGAGCTTCGCGTTCTGCGCTTCACGCTTTTCCGGATCGGTGGTCTTCTGCCACTCAATGAGGTCTATCCCGGCCCTGGCGTAGCGGTTCCACAGCTCGGTGGTGTACGCGATAATGCCTTTGTGCTCGTAGGCCCATTCCGTCAGCGTAGCCCGGTTGGGAGACTTCACGTCGGGATAGCCGCTTATGCGTGTGCCTTCACACGCGATCTCCCTCGTGGCTTTCAGGTCTTGCGGATCCATCTTGTCTTCAGGATACTGGCACGGATTTCTGTAGTAGAACCCGCCGGATGTATGGAGAGCCTGGATTCCGCCTATATTGGGATGCTTTATGATGAACTCTATGATCGTCCTTGCCTCGGGCTCGCTGCCTGCGAAATCCCCTCCGCCCGGGACCTTCGTATCCCAGTTGGATGGGAAGTTCCTGTTGAGGTCGAGCCCGAACCGGGACTTCTGGACCTCTATTGGCTCGCCTTCATAATCTTTGATGTACCCTTCCGGGTAGATGCGGTAGAACGGCCCTTTCCGCTCTCCGGGCCTCCTTGGGATCATGAGCCGGGGATCCTTTTCCGAGGCCTTCCACTCGCCTCTCCTATCGTCCCTCACCCGCATTTGGAGGATCATGCCGTCGCCGTCGACATCAGCCCGGTGAAGCCCCGGAAGATCGTCTACCTCCTCGTCGGGCCACACTCTGACGCTGCTCCTGAGCTGCGTCGGGGTGGTAAGATATAACTCGGCGCCGTCCGGGTTGACCCTCGGGAGTATGTAGAAGGTCCTGGTATCCAGAAGGTATGTAACTTCCTCGTCTTTGCCGTAGTTGTCGACCAGGTAATCAATGAGGTAGAGCGCCACCATGCTGCCCGTGACTTCGCCTGCGTGGATGTTCCCGTCAACATACAGGGCAGGCTTCTTCTTGGGGCAACCGGTCTTCTTGTTCGTGAGCATAAGAGCCCAGATGTCTCTACCTTCGTAGCTCTTTCCTGCGGACTCGAGGTCGGCTAGATCAGGATAGGCCTCGGCGGTCTTCCTGAGATAGTCGGTAAGTTCAGAGTACGTAAGGTATCTGTCAAACCCGATATCCACCTTGGACGACATGCCACTGCCTCCTCACAAGTCTGGGATGACTCAGGACTTCGTCATAGCAGGCAAAGTATCCTTCGACAAGCGAAAGGATCTAGGCTTGTCTAAGATCTTGCACGGTTGGACATACTCTCCTGGTCTTCCTTCCTATACCCTTTAGGTAGAGACGAAGGGAACACGTGAAAACGGGAGGGACATGTGATGGAACGCTACGAGATGACGACCGACACGCCGAATGACGGACAGGGCAGAATGGACCCGGTAGACGCGGCTACTATAGAAGAAGCGATTAGGATGGCGGTGAGCGCCGAAGAGCACGGGCACAAGATGTATAAGGAGATGGCCGAGAAGTCCTCGAACCCCTTGGCCAAGTCACTGCTCGAGGAACTGGCAGCGGACGAGCTCGC
>DUSU01000070.1 GCA_012842425.1 Candidatus Fermentithermobacillaceae bacterium
CCCGCGGAGTCTCCCTCTACGAGGAAGAGCTCGGCTTCCCTGGGATCCCGGGTGGAGCAGTCGGTCAGCTTGCCGGGGAGCGAGGTCACCTCCAAAGCGCTCTTTCGTTTTGTGAGTTCTCTCGCCTGCCTCGCGGCTTCTCTGGCCCTTGCGGCCACCACCGCTTTCTGGGCCAGTGTCTTGGCGACGGATACATTGAGCTCGAAATAGGAGCTCAGGATCTCGTTAACCGCCGCGGCTACAATGCCGGCTACCTCCGAGTTCCCCAGCTTGGTTTTGGTCTGGCCTTCGAACTGGGGGTCCCTGACCTTCACGCTGATTACGGCGACAATACCCTCTCGGATGTCTTCTCCCGAGAGGTTATTGTCGGAAGCCTTAAGGACACCGGTCTTCCGGGCATAGTCGTTCAGGACCCTGGTCAGGGCGGTTTTGAAACCCGATTCGTGGGTGCCGCCTTCGGTGGTCCGGATGGTGTTGGCAAAGGAGAGGATATGCTCGACGTAGCTGTCGTTGTACTGGAAAGCAAACTCGATGTCTACGTCGTCCCTGGTGGTCGCGCCGTAGATGGGGTCCTTATGCAAGGGGTCTTTGTTCTTGTTGAGTATCCTTACATACTCTTCGATCCCGCCTTCAAACTTGTACACGACGCTCTTGTCGGTCCTTTCGTCGAAGAGCGAGATCTCCAGCCCCCTGTTAAGGAAGGCGAGCTCGCGAAGTCGCATTGAGACGGTATCGTAATCAAAAGCGGTCTCTTCAAAGATGGTACCGTCGGGCTTGAAACGGACCAGCGTACCGTGCTCATCGGTGTCGCCCAGCCTCTTGAGCGGTATGACCGTTGCGCCGCGTTCAAACTTGATGTAATGGATGCCGCCGTCCGTCTTCACCGTGATCTCCAGATACTCGGAGAGCGCGTTTACCGCGGATACGCCTACTCCGTGGAGTCCACCCGATACCTTGTAGGCGCCGTTCTCAAACTTCGAGCCTGCGTGCAGTCTTGTGAGCGCTACCTCTACCGCCGGTATTCCCAGCTGCGGGTGTATCTCTACGGGGATGCCGCGGCCGTTATCTTCTACCGAGGCGGAACCGTCTTTCCAGAGGATGACTTTGATTTTGTCGCAATAGCCGTTCATGGCCTCGTCGACTGCGTTGTCCACTACCTCGTACAAGCAGTGGTGAAGCCCGTGGGACGAAGTCGACCCGATGTACATGCCGGGCCGTCTCCGAACGGCCTCCATGCCTTCAAGGACTTTTATCTGTTCTGCACCGTATTCGTTCACGATTTCTCCGTTCTCCTTCAAGATGGAACCACCTCTCGGCACTCATCTTAACACAAAGATTGGTAACGAATCTATGTTCGATCCAGCTTCTTCCGGCCGCTCTTCTGGGATGCCCGGAGCAGCAACACTCTGTCTTTCGTGATCACGAGCGACTTCGGGTCGCTTCCTTCCTCAATGAGAAGCCCGTGGGCCCTGGCGTAGCCTACGAGCTCTTTGTTGGCTCTGGAGGCCTTCCCCTGGGTCCAATCAATGATTGCCACGATGTCATCGGCGTATATCACGTTTTCTGAGTCAAGCGGGATCCACGGCGCCACGGGCTATCCCTCTTCGCGCTCCTCGCCACTGTAAGGTGTCTCGACTCAAGTTCGAGCCTGGCCCACCGGACCGGTTCCAGGTTACCGGAGCCTACAAGGCTCATGACCTCTTGGTCGGTGAGATGGGGAGCTTTCTCCAGAATAGCTATGGCCCTCCGCTTTGCCCTCCATTCTTGTTGCACCGCACAGTAAGGGCACTCTTTCTTAAAGGAAGGATATAGACTCCCGCACTTCGGGCAGATAGCGTATCCCCTTCTTAAGAGATACAGCTTCCGCCTTGCCATGGTCCTCGAGAACCTCTTGGCAGAGGAGGCGAGGCGCTCGTCGGGAATAGCATCCATGGCGGACTCGCCCTCGCCCACGGCAGCCACCGGAAAACCCGTCTTGGCCCTTCGTCCGTCTTCGGACGGCTCCCAGAGGTGTTCCGAGAATCGTATTTCCCGGACATAATCCCCCTTGAGGGCGACCCTGAGTTTTTCGATGATGCTCTCCCGCATGAACGTGAGCTCCTGTGACCAGACCGAAGACGCGGTCGCCACAAAAAGGACATCTCCCTCAAGCCTCCTCGGCTTGGCGTGGCGAGCGATATCTCCTACGACCCTAGGCCACACTGAGAAGACTTGGTACCTCTTGCTGTTTAAGAGGAGTCCCATGTCGCCGAGGGTCTTTTCGAGAACTTGTGAGACAGAAGCAATGCCGGTCCCGTAGGCAGAGGTCCTTCTCACGGCTGAACCCCTCCCCCGTACGGTTCGACCGTTCCGCCTTGGACCCTGAACTCGGACACTCTCGATGACAGGTCTTCTTTCGGATCTGTTGAGGTAATCAGGATCTGGTGGCCCAAATCGCACAGGGAAAGCACCTTGGTCCGGCGTTCTTTGTCCAGCTCCGAGAGCACGTCATCCAGAAGGAGCAAGGGCTTCCGCCCAAAAACTGCTTCGAGCATCTTGGATTCGGCTATCTTGAGGGCGAGCGCCGCGCTTCGCTGTTCCCCTTGGGAGCCAAAGTAGCGGACTTCCTTGCCGTCTAGAGTAAGGACGATATCATCCCGGTGCGGGCCCGACAAAGTGATCCCCCTGGCGGTCTCTTCTTCCCGGGATGCGAGAAGTCTTTCATGGAATTGCCGGGAAATAGCTGCTACCTCCACCCTATCTCCCAGCGCTTCAACGCCGATAGAGGAAGAATAAGTCACGTCACACGGGCGGCCGGCTATGAAAGCGTACGTCCCGGAGACTTCTTTCCGGAGGTCATCCATGGCTGACAGGCGCCTCGCTATCACCACGGATCCCGACTCCACCAAGATCCCATCAAGTGATTCAAGAGTCTTCCGCCATGAAGGATCGCTGCGGATTTTCTTGAGCACGTTGTTTCTTCTCGTGAGGGCATCCTGATACCTACTTAGTCGTCGGGCGTACTCGGGGTCGAGCCTGCCCAGAAGCGAATCGAGGAACTTCCTCCGCGAGGCCGAGCTGCGCTTTATCATGTAGAGGTCATCGGGTGAGAAGTACACTGCCGGGAGCACGCGGATCAGGTCGCTTTTCCGGACCGGGACATCTTCCACGGTGATCTTCCTGCGGAGCGAGGGCTCCACCGCCACCTGGATCTTTATTGTCTTTGAGGCGCCAACGTGGTCCACCCTACATCCGACACTGAACTCCTGAGCTCCCCAACGGCAGAGATCGTGGTCACGCTCTGCACGGACCGAAGTGAGTGACGAAAGGTAGTAGCAGGCCTCCAATAGGTTCGTCTTGCCCGCTGCGTTGCGGCCGAAAAAAAGGGTAACCCCGGGCTCGAGCCTGAGTTCAAGATGGCGGTAATTGCGAAAATCCTTAAGAAGCAGGAACGATATGTTCACTGCCTCAGAAAGCTCCTCTCGGGCTGGACATCGGCATAATCACGTAGGCCGCCTCAACCTTCGTGCCCTCGGAATCCTCCTCTGAATCCTCAGATGAGAAAGGCTCAACTTTCATGGCACTCACTTGTCCTGATATACCCAAGAAAGTGTGAGACGTGCTTATCTTCCCTAGAGCCTGCAGGATGTACTTATGCTGCACCCAGATCTCTATTGACTCCCCTTCGATTACCGCGGGCAGGTCCTCTTCCATCCGGCCACGATCGGGAGAACCGGCCTTCACCGTAAGAGTCCCGGTATCCTTATGTAGGATCATCCTCATGGCCCTATCTTCCTCAGACGCGACAATAGCCGCACGCGACGCCGCCCGCATGAGGTCCTCTGTTGAGACACGCGCCGACGACACGAACCTGCGCGGAATAACCTGCTCATATGCGTAATACTGCCCGTCTATGAGCCGGGAGAAACAGGACACGTCTTTCGTTGTGAAGTAAGCGTGGTTATCCGATATCTTGACGGTCACTTTTGCGCCGCCTTCGGTATCGGTCAGGCGGGCAATGTCCTGGAGAATGGTTGCCGACATGATGGCCCGGCACTCGGGAGCTTCTACATCGGCTCTGGCTCTGGAGAGGGCAAATTGGTCGGTGCTTACCGCTATCATCTTGCCTTCCTTGAACTCAAGGAGACAAGCACCCCAAAGCGGCCTGGCCGGATTTGAGACAGCACATGTTGCCCCGATCTTCACGAGCTCACGGAAAAGGGCTCCGTCGAGCTCGATCTCTTCTCCATCGGGACTCGCCGGCCACCGCGGAAAATCGTCGGCCGGAATCGCATTTAGGACCATCTCTGATGTCCCGGCTTTGACCGTCAGCGCCCAAGCCGATTCATCCAGAGAAAGAGTTACTTGAGGAGTGGAAATGGTCCTCACTACATCTTCCAGAATCTTGGCTGATACAACCAGGGAACCGGAAGAACGTACGTCTGCCTCCGATGAAACCCTTACTCCCCAATCCAGGTTAGTCCCCGAAAGGACAAGACTGTCAGATGTGCACTCCAAGAGGCACCCTCTGATGGACGTGAAAGTGGTCCGTGACGGAATCGGTCTGGATGCAGTCTGAACAAGCCATTGGAGACGGTCTTTGGAGATGGTGACGTTCATGAAAGGTTCCCCTTTCCATATCTAGTTCTACATGTGTATATATCTCAAACAGCAGTAGCCGTAGGCGCTGTTGAATTGTTGATAACTCCTATTCGTGCAGGTAAAGGCAATTCCCTCCATTGAGCCGGATCTGTGGATGGCCTGTGGACCGGTGTGGACAAAGGTTTCCGGCGACATTTTCTCATCTACCTGTTCACACCTTGTCAACAAGAAGATAAGTGTCCGTCCACAATCTTTTCCACAAGAGGCTTCGCAGCTTGCTAGCCCTCTTTGATCTTGGCGATGAGGCTATTCAGCGTGTCGTCCAGCGCCGGGTTTGCCTTTCGTTCGGCGTCAACCTTGTCGCACGCGTGGAGGACCGTGGTGTGATCGCGGCCGCCGAATTGCTCTCCGATCCTCGGCAATGACGCGTCCGTGAGCTGACGGCACAAATACATGGCTACTTGCCTCGGAAACGCCACATTGCGGGTGCGTCTCTTGGCCGAGAAGTCGCCCAGGTCGAGGCCGTAATGCTCCGCGACCGCTTTCTTGATGATGTCGATGGTGATGGGGACGGGTTTTCGGCTGGGCAGGAGGTCGTGAAGCACTTCCTTCGCGACCTCCAACGTGACCGGCTTCTTCTGGAGGCCGGTGAACGCCAAGACGCGGATGAGGGCTCCTTCCAGTTCTCTGATATTTGAGGGGATCCGCTCGGCTATGTACTGGCAGACTTCTATGGGGACTTCCCTACCCTCTATCTCTGCCTTCTTGCGAAGGATGGCCATTCTTGTTTCGATGTCCGGGGGCTGGATGTCGCAGATGAGTCCCCACTCGAATCTGGTCCGTAGTCTCTCTTCCAGCGTGGATATCTCCTTCGGGGGCCTGTCCGAAGAAATGATTATCTGCTTTGTTGCCTGATGGAGGGCATCAAATGTATGAAAGAACTCCTCCTGAGTAGCGTCCTTGCCGGCGACAAACTGGATATCGTCGATGAGGAGAACGTCTACTCCCCGGTAGCGGTTCCTGAACTCGGCGGTGGTACCCTCTTGGATCGCAAGGATGAGTTCGTTCGTGAAAGTTTCAGACGACACATAGCACACCTTGAGGCCGGGATGGTGGTCCAGGACATAGTGGGCTATCGCCTGCATGAGGTGGGTCTTACCCAGTCCCACTCCCCCGTATATGAAAAGTGGGTTATAGACCTTTGATGGGGCTTCTGAGACCGCCAGGGCAGCGGCGTGGGCGAACCGGTTGGAGGCCCCCACGATGAAGTTTTCAAATACATATCGCGGATTGAGACCCCTTAGATACTGGGAAATGTCGTCGGAGCTGCGGCGCTTTCTCTCGCGAGGCGTCGCGGCATCGGCCGGGAAAAGCGCGCTCGCCATCATCTTTTCTTGTGCCACGACCGTGAACTTAAGGTCACAAGACGAACCCCAGGTCTCTTTCCACGCTCTTGTGAGCTCTTCTTTATAGTGAGACTCGATCCAGTTCCGGGCGAACTCCGAAGGCACCGTGACCGTCAGGGTGTTGGCCTTGAGAGTTGCCGGACGGGTATCCTTAAGCCAGCTGAAGCTGGGAGTAGACAGCCTGGCCGCGGCGCGGGTAAGAGTGTCTGTCCAGGCTTGTTCCAGGTTGCGCGACATAGCCTATACCACCGTTTCGTTCTTGTCTTGTCTAGTCATGCGTGATTCCGCTTTGACTGAAAGAATTCCTCTGCCGAGGACACGAAAGAGCACGTTATTCATCTGTGTATAAACGTCTCTTTTTCCAGATGCCTCAGGATGCTTGGGTGCTTCGCCGTATGGGCGGCGAATCCTAAGGTACTTCGCTTTCGCATATTAAACCCACAGGTTATACACAAAGATATCAACAGGTGTGGATAAAGTCCGGGAATTTCGCAGCCACAAGCAGGTTTGCCCGGTCTCCTTGCCTGAAAACTATATCAGGCGTGAATGGGAGGGGCAATCGAAACGGGTGTACGACCGTGCCAGTAAAGCCCAGCCCTTTAGGCATGTTAGCAGGGAAGTTCAGGTGGTCGGCGGTCGTCGGCTTAATTGACACTGAAACTTAGGGCGGGATATAATCTCTCGTACCATTGGAGAGGCCGCAGGAATTCTAGGAGGATGTCTTCCATGAAACGCACATACCAGCCCAAGAGGCGCAAGAGAGCCCGCACTCACGGGTTTTTGAGCAGGATGAAAACTGCCGGTGGACGGAAGGTAATCGCCCGGCGGAGGTCGAAGGGCAGGAAACGTCTATCGGCGTAGGCAAAGTGAGGCTGCCCTGTGTCGAGAGGAAGGATACCTGCTCCCCATTATCGTAGAGTATTTAAGGAAGGACGTTCCGTCGCGAACAGGTATCTTGTGCTGTACTTCTTGCCGGATGACGCTGTGAAGATGGGTGTAAGTGTGTCGGCTCGACTGGGCAAGGCGACTGTTAGGAACAAGATCCGCCGTCGAGTCAAAGAGGCATTCCGGCTCTTGGGGCCGTCCGCGGTAAGCGGAGGCCAGTTTGCGTTTATTGCGCGCAAGAAGGCCCGCGAGGCGACATATGAGGAGATCGAGGGCGCTGTGAGAGACCTGGTAAAGAGGATGAATCCCTGAGATGGTAAGAAGAGCTCTGGCCTCGTTGATAAGGTTGTACCAGGTGTATATCTCACCACTCCACAGACCTTCTTGCAGGTACTACCCAACCTGTTCCGAATACGCAAGGCAGGCTATTCTCATTCACGGCCCGATCCGGGGAGTACTCATGGCCTCCTGGCGGATTCTGAGGTGCAATCCCTTTTCAGCCGGTGGTTACGACCCGGTTCCTCCCGCACGAGAACGAGTTGCTGAGGCCGAGGGGGTCAGCTAATTGCAGTACGCAGTGGGATTTTTGAGCGGTATCATCGACAAGCTCGCAGGGCTTACCGGGAGTTACGGACTGGCCGTCATTGGGCTTACCGTAGCGCTCCGGTTGGTCCTCTTGCCGGTTACCATAATCCAGGCCCGGTCGCTTCAGGCGATGAATATGATAAAGCCTGAAGAAGAGAAGATAAGAAAGAAATACAAGGACGATCCTGAAAGGCTTCAACTGGAGATCATGGACCTCTACCGGAGGCACAAGGTGAACCCTGCCAGCGGCTGCATAGTACTCGCGATACAGATGCCCCTCCTTATGGCCATGATCCAGGCGCTCGGCGCAAATGCGTCCCTGAAGGGAGCGACGTTCCTGGGTCTCACTCTCGGCGAGCCCGGGGGCTGGATCATGGCGGTAATATCGGCATTTACCACCTACTTGAGCTCCAAGTTTTCCCCCACCATGGGGGCCGCCGGCCAGCAGGGCCAATCTCAAAACGTCATGATGATCTTCATGGTGGGCCTCATGTTCTACCTGGGTTGGAAGTTCGCGGCAGCCGTGTCGCTGTACATAATCACGGGCAACTTGTTGGGCCTTGTTGAGAAGTTCGCGGTACCACAGCCTCAGATAGGGCCGGAAGGATTGAGACCTAGTGAAAAGCGTTGAAAAGACCGGACGGACGGTAGACGAGGCGATTCTGTCCGCCATCTCTGAACTCGGTGTTTCGAGGAGCGACTGCCGGATCGAGGTGCTTTCGGAGCCCTCCCGGGGGTTCTTGGGGATACTAGGAAACAAGGAAGCCAGAGTAAGGGTTACGGTGAAAGAAAGCCGCGCTGAACTGGCGAAGGCTTTTATCGCTGGTGTCCTTGAGCGGATGAACACAGAGGCGGCCATTGAGGTTCGGCCCAGGGGAGAGACGCTGCACCTCGATATAGTGGGAAGGGACATGGGGCTCCTCATAGGCCGCAGGGGAGATACACTCCGGGCGCTGGAATTCCTCACGAACTTGGCTTCTTCCAAAGGTAGTGGAGAGGCTTTGAGGGTTGTGGTGGATGTCTCGGGCTACAGGAAGAGGCGCGAGCGCGATCTGGAGGAAATGGCGCGGAGCCTCGCAAGGCGCGTGATACGCACCGGCCAGAGAGTAGTCACCGAGCCTTTGGAAGCCAGAGATCGCCGCATCATACACCTGGCGCTGCAAGACAGCGCGAAGGTTACTACTCACAGCGAGGGCGAAGAACCGTTTAGGCGCGTTGTCATTTCGCTGAAAGACCGCCCGGGGCTGGAGGAGCCGGGACGCTGAAGCGGAGGAGGAGAATATAAGCCCCGGAAACGGGGCTTTTATTGTTAGGCGGAGGGCTTACGCATGAGGGAAGATACCATCGCTGCCATAGCGACGCCCCCTGGCACAGGAGGCATATCTATCGTGCGCGCGAGCGGGCCGGATGCTATCGGCATTGCTGAGAAGACGTTGAAACTGAAGTCCGGCGCGTCCCTTGCGTCGCTTGAGCCTTGGACCGTGAGGCTCGCTTCGGTGGTTGACGGGGAAGGGGCCCAGGTAGACGAAGCGCTTGTTTTGATCATGAAAGCCCCCCGGTCGTACACTGGAGAAGATGTTGTCGAAGTGCAGTGCCACGGTGGGAGCCTCGTGAGCCAGAAAGTCCTTGCCGCTCTCTTGGAGGCAGGAGCCCGCCATGCCGAACCCGGTGAGTTCACGCGCAGGGCATTCCTCAACCGGAGGATAACCCTTGAGGAAGCCGAAGCGGTGCTGGATGTGGTGGAGGCTCCAACTGAATACGCCCTGTCTCAGGCCGGGAGAAGGCTTAGGGGGGAGCTTGGGGACAGGGTGAGGAGATGGGAAGAAAGCCTCTACTCGGCCCTGGCGGCTCTACAGGCAAGCATTGACTTCCCTGAGGATGTGGACCAGGGATCGTCCCGGGCGATGGACGAGATGACACGTGTCCACGAGGAAATAGCCGGGTTGCTCGACCGGGCGCCGCTCGGGTTGGCGCTCACTTGCGGGATA
>DUSU01000071.1 GCA_012842425.1 Candidatus Fermentithermobacillaceae bacterium
CATGGTCTTCGTCAGCTTCCACGTACAGAGTCTCACACCGCTTCTTCTCGCGCCGGCCTCCACTAGCTTCTTCTTCCAGGTCAAATCCGCGGATCGCTTTCATGACCGTCTGACCGCTTACTTGCGCTCCCGGAGCTGCTCTGCTGGGCTTCTCTCCGCTCTTCCGATAGGACAACTCGCTTGCCGCATCAACTATTTCCGCAGCCAACGCCAGGTCTATCCTCGCGTGCGGCCCGTATCCCGCTTGCCTGTCAACCAGATACGCGCATTCCTTCGTCTTGACATGCCTAAAGTACGTCCGCCTGTACTTGACCGTCCCAAACGGCGTCAAAATGCTTTTCTCATCATCTCGCCTCTGGATTCTCCACCCGGGCCGTTCTTCTCGTCGCTCAACAAGACGCTGGTCTGCTGCCTCTAGTACCGACTTGCACGCTACCCGCCCCAGCTCGTTCAACTGCTCCCTGAGGTTCTCCTCGAAACTGACGTAGTCCAGCCCCTTTTCCATCGCGTCCAAAACGCTTTCCACAATCCTGTTAAAGCTAGTCCACAACTGTTGTACAATCTGCATGAGACCTCACCTCTTGAGTGGCAACACTCGTCCAGAGCAGGATGGTGGGGTCTCTTTCGTTACCTCCTAACTGCTACCCTCTAAAAACTCCTACAGTAAAGTTACACTGACGCATCTCTAAGGGTGTCGGTGACAACCTGTTCTCGCCTGAGACAGAGATCACCCGCCAAGAGATGTTTACCATGCTCTATAACACGCTGAAGAGCCTGGACAAGCTGCCCGGAGGGACTTCCGGCATGTCGACGACCAGATAATTCACCCACCTAAGGGGTGAAAAACGCCAGGAAATTCACCCACCCTCGCGCCAGATAATTCACCCACCCCCTGGGACAGCGTGACGCGCACGAAGAAAACATCCTAGTACCTTGCTGCTTGTCGAGGAGGCGCTGGGATGGCCCGGAGGGAATTCGAAGTGCGCGATATCGTAGAGATCTACATGCACTGGCAGGCCGGTGAAGGGATTAGGCGTATTGCCCGAAACCTCGGTCTTGACCGAAACACAGTGAAGGGGTATGTCTGTCCCGCGGTCGAAGCGGGCTTTCAGCCCGGTGAGGCCCGGACCGAGGCTGAATGGGCTGAGTTCATCCGGAGGACCTTTCCCGAGGTCGCCGACCCGATGAGGCGTCACAAGGTCTTCGAAGAGATCGGCCGTCACCACGACGCGATCAAGGAAGACCTAGAGGAGAACAGGGCCAGCACAGTATGGCAAAGACTGCGTGATGAGGCAGGGCTACAGGCGAGCCTCACGAGTTTTCGACGCTACATTCGGGCAATGATGCCCGAGGCTGCCCTGACCCGGGAGATCACCGTCTGGAGACCGGAGGTGCCGCCGGGCGAAGAGGGACAAGAGGACTTCGGATATCTTGGGAAGTGGACCGACCCGGTTACGGGGATGGTCCACAGGGTCTGGGCTTTCGTGATGGTGCTGGCATTCAGCCGTCACATGTTTGTCAAACCGGTTTTCCGCATGGACGCGAAGACGTGGGTCGAGTGCCATATCCTGGCCTTTGAGTTCTTTGGCGGTGTCCCGAGGCGCATTCGGGGACCCACCGAAGGTGGGTGGGACAATCTCAAGGATGGGGTGGTCAAGCCGAGCGTCTACGACCCGGCCTTCAACCGGGACTACGCCCGGATGGCCTCCTACTACGGCACACTTGCGGACCCCTGCCGTCAGGGCCACCCCAAGGACAAGCCCCGCGTCGAGAGACAGGTTCCGTACGTCAGGGAAAGCCTGTGGCGGGGCAGGGAGTTCAGCAGCCCCTCTCACATGGATAGCGAGGCGGTGAGGTGGTGTCTCTCCGTGGCGGGGCTGAGGATACACGGGACCACGAGACAGCGCCCCTCGGAGCACTTCGAGAACGAGGAAAAGTCCAGCCTGAATGCATTGCCCGAGCAG
>DUSU01000072.1 GCA_012842425.1 Candidatus Fermentithermobacillaceae bacterium
GAGAAGAAAGAGCCAAGAGATAGCCCTCAGCGCAAGGGTACGTAGACTCGCCTCGCTGGTGTCACCCAACCTTGTCCTTTTCTTCCCGGTCTGTCACGTAGCATAGCCTATTCGGCAACAGCCTCGATATGCGATAGCTATCATCGGCCTAATGTTCAAAGAAAAAGTGGCCACCAACATCATGATTGGAACGTTTGCGTTTGATGCCCTCATGTACGCCGAGGCGGCGAACCAGGCGGGGGCTATCCAAGTTGGAGGGACTGCGGCGACAACGCAGATCCCCTTCTTCGTGGCGGCTTGCGACTACGCCCTGATCGGAGAAGAGATCTACGCCGCCGCCGCCTATCTCACCAAAGACCCGGTCCGCGTGGCCACCATTGTGGCCGAGGACGGGGCGAAGTTCCTGGTCACCGGCCTTGTGGTGCTGGGCGTTCTGCTCCAGACGATCGGCAAGGCAGACGGGCTGAGGGACTTCCTTAACCAATGGTAGAGGAGTGAGAACAGTGAAGAAGACTCTGCCATTCGTCCTTACTTTCGTATCCGCCCTTGTGATCACCGTCTGCGTCTTCTTCGACCTCGCTCCTGCGGTGGTCGAAGAGATCGATAAGTGGTTCATCCTGTCGGGAGCGGTGGTCTGCTGTATCGGACTGGTTAACCTCATCACGGTACACACGAGGAACATAAAGCGCCGGGGGAGAGACTGGGACCTCTCTTGCGTGCTACTAATCATCACGTTCGGCTACCTGGCATTGGGCGTCGTGGTCGGCCCTACTCATCCCGTTTACGCGTGGATATTTGACTCGACGGCAGTACCGCTGGGCGCCACCTTCTACTCAGTGCTCTCCTTCTACATCGTATCCGCGGCGTACCGGGCCTTCCGCGCTAAGTCGCGTGACGCGGCGATTCTGCTCATATCGGGCATCATCGTTCTGCTCGGCAACGCGCCTATCGGCGAGGTTATCTACCCCGGCTTCGGCACTGCTACCCAGTGGATTATGGATGTCGCCAACACGTCGGCCATGCGCGCCGTGATATTCGGAGCGACCATCGGTTCCTTCATAACGGCGATAAGGGTGTTCTTGGGCATTGACCGGCCTTACACGGCCGCCGGCGAGTAGGGGGTGCAAGCATGAGCATATGGGAGAAACTGTCCACCCTGGACAGGCGCTACTATTACGTCGTGCTAATCCTCGTCATGGCGCTGCCCATCATAAAGCCCTGGGGACTTCCCATCCGGGTCGGGGCCACCACCGAGGACTTCTGGAAGGCCGTTGAGGCTGTGCCCGAAGGCGGCACCATCGCTTTGGCCATAGATTACCGGAGCGATTGCATAGTCGAGCTAAACCCGCAGGTCGTAACCCTGTTCCGCCAGGCGCTTGCCAAAAACATAAAGATCATCATGTGGTCCAACGTGGACGAAGGGGCCAACGTAACCGAACCCATCACCCGCGCGGTCGGAAATGAGATGGGCAAGACCTATGGAGTTGACTGGGTGAACCTGGGTACAAACCCGGAGGTGAAGTCACCATGAAGAAGATGGTGGACAACTTCTGGGAAGGCGCCGCCTATGTTGACATGCAGGGGACACCTCTCGAGCAGCTGCCGATCATGCAGGGGTTCAAATCTCTGAAGGACGCGGACCTGCTCATAGACATGATGGCAGTTGTGCCGAGCCCCGCGCAGAACTACCTGAAAATGGTGTCCATTCCGTACGGCATCCCCATGGCCATCGGCACTACGGCAATCCAGGCCCCTACAGAGATGCCGTTCTACTCGTCAGGCCAGTACAAAGGGATGCTTGCCGGACTCCGCGGCGCCGCATAGTACGAGTTCCTCACGAGGAATCCTGGATCCGCGATGATGGGGATGGACGCTCAATCGGCCGCCCATATCCTGGTCATCGTCCTTATTGCCTTGGGCAATATCGGTCACATGATGGACAAGAAGAAGAGGGCGGGAGCGCCCGTTGGGGGTGGCTCTAAATGAGCGCGACACTGCAGATATGGCTGTCCGCGTTTTTCACCATAGCAATCTACACCTTGGTCCTCTATAAGGACAACAAGGTGTTCCGGTTTGCCGAGACCGTGATGATCGGGATAACGGCCGCCAACGGAATCGTGGTGACCTACCACAACTACATCAGGCCCGTCGTGGCGGTCGACATCGTCCAGTAGGGCAAGTACCTGCAGCTCATTCCAATTTTGCTTGGGCTTCTCATGTACACGAGGTTCATGAGGCCTATTGCGTGGGTTTCGAGGATACCCATGGGTTTCTGGGTAGGTGTCGGCGCAGCGTATATCCTGACGAAGAACCCGGGGGTCTTCATCAGCCAGATCACGGCGTCTTTCCTTGCCCTGAACACGCTGAACAACGTGATATTCGTGCTGGGCGTGATCTCAGTAACCGTGTATTTCTACTTCACCGTTCCTGTTAAGAGCGCTCCTATGAAGGGTATCACGAATCTCGGTAAGGCTTTCCTTCTGGTTTCCTTCGGGGCCACCTTCGGTTCCACTGTGATGAGCAGGGTTTCTCTCTTGCTCGGCAGGCTGCAGTTCCTGCTGCAGGACTGGCTCAAGATCGCGAAAGTGTGACGCAGGAGCCGAAAAACGCGGTACCGAAGAGTGGGCTGAGGAGGTTGTGTGCATGGCGGAGTTATACCGCTGCGGGACTTTGATTGACGGAAGGGGCGGTCCCCCCGTACGTAACGCGGCCATATTGGTGGAATCCGGCCGTATCTCCGCGGTAATGGGACCCGGCGACGGCGCCGGAGAGTTCATCGC